>JAOTYQ010000044.1 GCA_029861725.1 Acidimicrobiia bacterium
CTGGCGTTCGTCGTCGGGACGTTCGCGCTCTACGACGGCGTGTCGATGTCGTGGGTGACGATCGTCTCTGGCATCGTCGGCGCCATCCTCTACGCCTATGCCGGGATGCCGTCGATGGTCAGGACCCGGTTCTCGACGCCGACGATCGGGCGGAGCTGGATGATCGGGGAGATGGGCGAAGCGGTTACCGATGTCTCACCGGAAGGGACGGTGCGGATACGCGACGTCGCCTGGCGAGCGATCACCAATCGGGCCACCCCGGTCAAGGCCGGCGACCCGGTTCGCGTGGTCGGCCTGGATCGGCTCGTACTCGAGATCGAACCCGAAGAAGGCGGGGCCAAAGACTATCGACAACGTTGATGCCCAACCCCTTGATGGCGCGGGTTTCCCGACATAAGGTTCGCTTCGAGCAAGGGGGAACTGAGCATGACCACCCAGAACCGATGAGTGCTCAACAGGTAGATGTCCTGTGGCAGCATCAAGCCGCCTGCCGCGGTCCGAACCATTCCATCTTCTTTCCACCGTCCCAACTCGAGCGGCGCTCGGACAAGCGGGCCCGCGAGCGGCGGGCCAAGGAGATCTGCCACTCGTGCCCGGTCGAGCTCGACTGCCGCAACTACGCGATCCAGATTCGCGAGCAGCATGGCATCTGGGGCGGGATGACCGAGGGCGAGCGCCGCTTACTCGGCGGCTGGTAGCCGAGGCCCCGCGATCCGCAGATCGTCGCGCCGGCGGGTGACGCCGGTCTGGTCGAGGTGGGCGAGGAGCGGTAGGACGTACTTCCTGGTCGTCCCGAGCGTGTCTCTGGCCTCGGCCACCGTGAACCCTTCCGGCTGGTCGGCGAGGAGCCTGGCCATCCGTCGGGCGGCCTCGGCGATCGCTCCGGCTCCGAAGTAGACGCCGTCGGACTCGACGACCGTTCCTCGCCGGACGAGCTCCCGCACCTCGGCCCGGTCGATGCCCTCGATCCCTGGCGGGTTGAACGGGCTGGCTTCCAGTGCTGCGACCCAGGGGTGGCCGGCCAGCGGATCGGGTGCCTCGCCGATCGTCGCCCGGCCAGCTTCGACCGAGGCGTCGTCGATCAGATCGACCACCGACCGCTCCCGGTCGTCGAGGGCCGCGAGGTCGAGACCGAGCGGTCCGGCGTCGTCGATTCGCCTGCGAACCTCGTCGACGGTGGCGGCGAGCGCCTCGTCGGCCACTACCCACCGGCCGACGGTGGCCGGGACCTCCGCGCCGGTGAGCCGGCGGAGGTGGTCGACGTCGACCCAGCCCCGCTCGGCCACGACACGATCGATCGAGCGATCGGGACGGGCCGTGGCCGCCGGGAGTACCGGCTCGACGTCGAGGATCTGGCCGCCACCGACCGTCTCGTCCCGGCCGCTCTCCCGTAGCACGAACCGATCGCCGGGCAACAGCGGCACCTCGACTGCGAGATACAGGCGGATCGCCCCGCTCCCTCCAGGCTGGAGCTCGCTGGGCCCGAGGACCCGGACTCGGACTGGGAACTCACCCGAGCCGATGTAGGCGACGTATGCCCCCCGCCGGGATACCGGGTGGTCGAGGCTCTCGAGCACGCTCAGTTCGGCATCGATCATCGCGGTGTGGTGCCAGGCTCCCGCCTCGACGAGCACGTGACCGCGGCCGAGGTCGTTGTGACTCACTCCGGTGAGGTTCACCGCAGCCCGGTTACCGGCCTCTATCGCCTCGGTCTGACGGTGGTGGCTCTGGAGGCTCCGCACCCGTGCGACTTTGTCGCCGGGCACGATCGTCAGCTCGTCGCCGGCCCGTAGGGTGCCGCCAACGATCGTGCCGGTGACGACGGTCCCGGCCCCGGCGGGGGCGAACGCCCGGTCGACCCACAGTCGCGGGGTGGCGGTGGTATCCCGGGCCGGGATCTCGGCGACCAGCTGATCGAGCGCTGCCTGCAGCTCGTCGATCCCGAGACCCTCGGTGGCCGAGACGCCGAGCACCGGCGCTCCTTCGAGGAACGTCCCGGCGACGTGCTCCTCCACGTCGAGCTCGGCGAGGGCGTAGAGGTCGTCATCGACCTGGTCGATCTTGGTCAGCGCCACGACGCCTCTCTCGATCCCGAGCAGCGACAGGATCCGGAGGTGCTCCTCGGTCTGTGGCTTCCAGCCCTCGGTGGCGGCCACGACGAACAGGCAGGCATCGACGGCACCGACACCGGCCAGCATGTTCCTGATGAACCTGATGTGGCCAGGGACGTCGATGAACGACAGCTCCCGACCCGACGGCAGGCCGAGGGAGGCGAACCCGAGGTCGATCGTGAGGCCGCGCGTCTTCTCCTCGTCCCAGCGGTCCGGGTCGGTCCCGGTGAGTCGGAGGACAAGCGTCGACTTGCCGTGGTCGACGTGGCCGGCGGTGGCGATGACCGTCATGGCCGATCGAGTCCGCGCAGGGCGTCGATCAGCTCGGCGTCGTCGCCCTCGGCGACCGTTCGCAGGTCGAGGATGGTCGCACCGTCCTCGACCCGGGCCACGATCGGCCGGTCGCCGTCACGGAGCTCGGCCGTCCGGTCGCCTTCGAGGCGCACACCCGCGCTCGGTATCGACACCGTCGGCAGCGTGCCACCCCCGGGGACGGCCTCGGTGTCGACGACCGCCACCGCCGGGACGCAGCCGGCGATCGCCCCGGCCCTGGCCAGGAGCTCCTCGATCGGTGTCGTCGCCATCCGCCAGAAGGGGATGGCGAGGCCGTCGCGGCGGAGATAGGCCAGCGCCGTGTCCTGCAGCGCCGCCAGCACCAGGCCGCCGGGCCGCAGAGCTCGGGCCAACGGGTGGCGGGAACAGGCAGCCACCAGATCCTGCCGCCCGGCGATGATGCCGGCCTGCGGTCCCCCGAACAGCTTGTCCCCGCTGAACATGATCAGGTCGGCCCCGGCCTCCAGGGTCTGGCGGGCGGCCGGCTCGCCGTCCAACCACCGAGGTGGGGGACCGTCGAGCCAGGGGCAAGCGGCGTCGAGCAGCCCCGACCCTATGTCGGCGAGCACGTCGACCTCGAGCGTGGCCAGAGCCGCAACCGTCGTCTCCTCTACGAAGCCGACGATCCGGTAGTTCGACTGGTGGACCTTGAGGACGGTGGCGACGTCGTGCACGGACACGGCTTGCCGGTAATCGGCGAGCCGTGTCCGGTTCGTCGTGCCCACTTCGACGAGCCTCGCTCCCGACTGGGCCATCACGTCCGGCACCCGGAACGCGCCACCGATCTCCACCAGCTCGCCGCGGCTGACGGCGACGCCGTTGTCGGTACCGATGGCGGCGAGGGCGAGCAGCACGGCACTGGCGCAGTTGTTCACGACCATTGCCGCTTCGGCGCCACAGGCTGTGGCCAGCAGCTCACCGACGGCCGCCTGCCGGCTCCCTCGGGTCCCGGTCGCGAGGTCGAGCTCGAGGTTGCTGTAGTCGGCAACACCCGAATAGGCGAGCGGCGCCCGTCCGAGGTTCGTGTGCAAGAGCACCCCGGTGGCGTTGATCACCGGCACGAGCATCCGCCGGATCCGACTGCGGGCCATCGCGTCGGCCTCGGCGACCCTGTCGGTGCGGATCGCCTCCCTCGCCACCTCGACCGTCAACGGGTGGGGGAGCCCCGTCGGCGCAAGGCTCCGAGCCAGTTGATCGACCGAGGGTGGGCGCTCCACGACTAGGACCCTACCGGAGCCTGGAAAATCCGCTCAGGTCGGGCCCGGAGCCTCCCCGGGTAGACTGAGAGCGACATGTTCTCCCGTGCTGCGCTCGCTGCATTCGCTGTGATCCTGGCCGAGTTCTTCGTCTTCGGGCTCGCCGTTCGGGCCGTAGGGCTTGGGGTCGTTCTCCTCGCCTCCGTCGTGGCCGCCCTCGCTGGCGGTGCGCTGATCCGGCATCAGGTGCCGGCGCTGCTCGCCGGTGGTCGGGAGGCGCTACGGAGCTTCGGGCTCGGGGTCGAGCAGCTCGACACCGGCGACGCTGCCGATCGAGCCGTCGGTCGGGCTCTGCTCACGATCGGCGGGCTCCTGCTGATCGTGCCCGGCCTCCTCACCGGAGCAGTTGGGGCTCTCCTTGTCCTTCCGCCAATCCGGATGTGGCTGCGCGGTCCTACCCGTCGCCGCCTCGCCCGGTACGTCCCCGAGGGGCTCGCCTCGCCGTTCCCCGCCGGCACCGCCTTCCGCCGCGGTTCGTTCCGGGTCGATGTCGTCGACGTGGACGTTGTCAGTGAAGACGTGCCCCAGTCTGCTCCACCAGAGCTTGGCTGAGTACCTGAAGAGGAGATCGTCATCCCGATGACCGAAGAAGCAGCACCACTGCCGCCGATCACCCCCGGTGTGGCCCGGGCGCTCAGCCCGCTCGTGAGGCGGATTGCCTGCGCCGATGCGAACGGCGATCCCGGTCTGAACACCTACCTCGTGGGGATCGACGAGATCGTGATCATCGATCCTGGGCCGCTCGACGCGGCCCACCTGGACGTGTTGTGCGGGTGCGGTGGTGACCGGATCCGTTGGATCGTGCTGACCGATGTCGACGAGGAGTACTCAGCGGGTGCGATGCAGCTCAAGGAGCGCACGGGGGCCGAGCTGGTGGCCCCGGCCGGCTTCCACGGTGCCGACGAGGTCCTCGGCGACGGCTACAAGATCGACGCCACCGAGTTCCGGATCACTGCGATCGCAATCAGCGACGGATCGGACGGCCGGTACTCGTTCGTGCTCGAGCAGGAGCGGACCCTGCTGGCTGGCGATCACTGCGACGCCGGGGTCCCCGATGAGCTGCCGGCCAAGGTGAAGTCGTTCCGGATCAAGTCGATCGCGCCCGGTCACGGGCAGTACATCGAGAACGCCAAGTCGGTGCTGATCCTCTAGCGCCGCGGCTCAGGAGAACGACTGGCCGCAGCCGCAGGTGCGCTGGGCGTTCGGGTTGTCGATCGAGAACCCGGTCTGCTGGAGGCCGTCCTTGTAGTCGAGCGTGGCGCCGACGAGGAGCTGGGCGCTCGTCGGGTCGACGACGACCTTGATGCCGCCGTAGTCGGTCGACCGATCGTCGCCGGCGATCTCTCCGTCGAAGAACATCTCGTAGCTGAAGCCCGAGCATCCACCGGGACGCACGGCTACGCGGAGGGCTAGCGACTCGTCGCCTTCTTGGTCCAGGAGCTCCTTGACCTTGGTTGCCGCCGACTGTGTGACAGTTATCACGATGACCTCCTCGTGGGTCCATTCTAGCGCTCGGCCCGAATCTCACACACAATCGCCCTCCCGGTTCGGGTTGGTCGCTCGATGCTCAGACTCCGGCCCGGCGGACCTAGTGTGGATGGTATGAACGAGGGCAAGCGGTGAACACGAACCGTACGATCGAGCCTCCCACCGAGGACGAGGTCATGGCGGTCCTGCGCGGCGTGATCGACCCGGAGCTCGGCTCCAACATCGTCGAGCTTGGCATGGCCAAGGGAGCGACCGTCTCCCCCGACGGTGTCGTGCGGGTCAAGATCGCGCTCACGACTGCCGGCTGCCCACTGCGGGCCCAGATCCAGCGCGACACCAAGGCCCGCATCGAATCGTTGCCTGGCGTCGAGTCGGTCGAGATCGACTGGACCGAGCTGACCGCGGAGGAGAAGGCGGCGACGATGTCGGTCGCTCGCAAGAACGTGGCGGACTCCGCCCCGGAGACCGCCATTCCGGCCACCGCCAGAGTGCTGGCGATCGCTTCGGGAAAGGGCGGGGTCGGCAAGTCGTCGGTCACGGTCAATCTGGCGGCGGCGTTGGCCCGGACCGGCTACCGGGTCGGGATCATCGACGCCGACATCTGGGGGTTCTCGGTCCCCCGCATGCTCGGTCTCGACGGTCGCCTCGAGGCCGAGACCAGCGACGGCGCCGAGCGGCCGACGATCGCGCCCCACTCGCTCCCGATCGGCGAAGGTCGCCTCGATGTCGTGTCGATGGGCTTCCTGGTCGAGGACGAGGAGTCGGCGCTGCTGTGGCGGGGCCTGATGCTCAACCGTGCCGTCCAGCACTTCCTGGAGGATGTGGCCTGGGACGACGACCTCGACTACGTCCTGATCGACATGCCGCCCGGCACCGGCGACGTGGCCATGGGACTCGCCCGGATGCTGCCCAGGGCAGAGTTGATCGTCGTCACCACTCCGGCCACCGGGGCCCAGAAGGTCGCGGCGAGAGCGGTCACGATGGCCCGCAAGTCATACCTCCGGGTGGCGGGGGTGATCGAGAACATGTCGGCCTTCGTCGCCCCGGACGGCACTGCCTACCCGTTGTTCGGCGAGGGCGGTGGCCGGGCGCTGGCCGAGCTCTCGGGGGTCCCGCTGATCGGCTCGATCCCGCTCGAACCTTCGGTCTCGGCCGGCGGGGACGACGGCGCCCCGGTAGCCCTGAGCGGCGGCCCGGCGGCCGAGGCCTTCGACGAGATCGCCGAGCTGATCGCCACGGAGATCGCGCCGCCCGTCGAGATGGAGGGCTGCACCGCGCGCCTGCTCAACCTCGCCGAGCAGGCCCTCGACGCCTACGACGTCGCCAAGTCCGCAGCTGGTTGACGCACCCGCGGTTTGACCTACCGGGCCGCCGCCACGTCAGGAGCGGGGTCTGGACGACCTTGCCGGGGCGCTACGACCGCTGGGCCTGATCGGCGCGCTCGCTTCGCTGGCTTCGCTCGATCGTGACCGTGTCGCCGACGAAGCGGGACGAGGGCACGAGGATGCGCCGACCGTCGACGGTGTCGAGCTCGATCGCCGTCGGATGGACCGAGACGACCGTTCCTTGAACGGTGTCGAGCTCGACCCGATCGCCCTCCTGCAGGAGCCGGCGCAACACCCTCGTCGAGGCGACCTCGGTGGCCACCGCGCGGCCGCCGAGGGCCACGAGCAGCATCAGCGCCCCGGAGATCCCGAAGAAGATGGCGGCGACCCCCAGGTTGATGACCGTCGTGTCGAAGCCGAGCTGGCGCACGGCGAGGAGCACGGCAAGGGTGATGATCGTGATCCTGACGGCCGATAGCGCCTGGCGCTGCACGCTGGCCGGCATCCGAGCCAGAGCCGGCGCCAGCGCCGCCTGGGCGAACGACGACAGCACGTTGGCGACGATGACGATGATGGCGGCCGCCAACAGCCTTGGGATGAAGTCGATCACGTCCCTCGGCAGCTGGTCGAGTGAGTCGGGCGACACCACACCCAAGGCGACGATCAAGCCGACGACGATACCGATCGACATCGCCAGGCTCCCCACCGCCGGCGACGCGTCCCGTATCGGCCCTGGTCGGTTCGGGCCTCCCAGGACCGCGATGACGATCCGGGAGGCGATCACTCCGACCGCGATGCCGCCGATAATCGCAGCGGCGACGATGATCCAGTCAGTCGTTGTCATCGGGCTCCTCGATGAGAAGTAGGCGAGTGGTCTCGAGGCCGGCCCCGAACAGGTCGGCGACGACGTCCATGACCTGGCGGGACGACAGCTTGGCGGCCACGCCTTCGGTCAGGCGAGCGGTCAGGTCATCCGGCGGGGCCAGCGCTTCGGCCAGCGCGTCACCGATGTCGCTCTCGGCATCCGACTCGAGGGCCTCCAGGTTGCTGGCGCACCGTTGGCAGGTGTCGACGTGGAGATCGAGGTTGGCGTCGCTCTCGCCGTTCAGCCAGCGCACGAGCGTGTCGCGGTTCGGGTGGCGGAGCCTCATGTCCACTCCCTCAGGGCCGAGCCCAGCTTCCGGCGGCTGCGAAGGAGGCGGGTCTTGACCGTCGGCAGCGGCACGTTGAGCAACTCGGAGATCTCGTCGTAGGAGAGCCCCTCCAGCTCGCGGAGGACGACGATGCTTCGCGACAGGTCGTCGAGGGTATCGAGCGCTTCGACGAAGTCGTTGACGACCTCGCCGCTCTGGACCCGGCTCTCCACCGAGCGCTCCGGCGCGGTGGCCTGATCGGGAAGGTCGTGAGGGTCGACGACCACGGCACGGCGGGCCCGCAGTGTCGAGATCGCGGTGTTGTGAGCGATGCGGAGCACCCAGCTGCGTAGCGACGCATCCGAACGCAGGCTGGGGAGGGCCAACCATGCCTTGACCAACGTGTCCTGGGCGATGTCCTCGGCGAGAGCGTTGTCCCGGACGATCGACAGCGCGAGTCGGTACACGGCGTCGCCATGGTCGACGACGAGCGCGTGGAGCTCCTCGGGATCGTTGGCGGCTGCGCTGGTCGCGGGAGCGGTCGTCGCAGCGGTGGACTGGGCTGCCGACTGTCCTGTTGCCTGGGCTGCCGGCTGTTCTGCGGACTGCCCTGCCGACCGTGCGGCCCGCGCCGAGCTACCGGGGGCCATCCTCATCACCCCGATCGGACGTAGATCCGCTGGTGGCGGGTGGGCGCGGGCACGAGTGAGCACTGTTGGACATCGACGCTCGAAACCCTAGATCAGTCGCGGATCTCCCCGCCGCCTCCATTTCGACAAATCTCGTGGAAATCCGCGACCCGGCGGGTGAGACGGACGTCATAGGGCCGTTGAACCATCGAACAAAGGGTTGATGTGATGCTCGCACAGGATTCCTTCGACTGGCGAGGGCCGCTCGAGGACACGTTCGGAACGGTGACCGACTTCGTCCCGAAGCTGTTGCTCTTCCTCGCCGTCCTGCTCATCGGCTTGTTCGTCGCCAGGTGGATCCGGCGGATCGTCCACCGTCTCCTGACCCGGATCAACTTCGATACCTACATCGACCGGGCCGGTCTCGGGGCGCCGCTGGCGCGGGCGGGCTTCGCCGACAGCGGCCGGTTCCTCGCCCAGATCATCTACTACCTCATCGTGCTGATGGTGTTGCAGATGGCGTTCGACGTGTTCGGCGCCAACCCGATCACCGAAGCGCTCGACGGCCTGGTCGACTGGTTGCCGAAGCTCGTCGTGGCGATCGTGCTGGTCATCATCGGTGGGCTCGTGGCCAACGTCGTGGGCGACCTCGTCGGTGGGGCCACCGCCGGCCAGACCTACGGGCCGTTCGTTACCCGGGTCGCGACGATCGGCGTCTGGCTGTTCTTCGGGCTCGCCGCCCTCGACCAGATCGAGATCGGGCGTGACCTCGTCGACACGCTCACCACCGCGATCTTCGCCAGCCTCAGCGCCATCCTGATCATCAAGTTCGGGGTCGGCGGTGTCTGGGCGGCCCGCGATCGGTTCTGGCCAAACGTCTACGACAGCCTGTCCGGCAATAGCGCACAGGCGCCGGCTCCGGCCCCGGACCCGGCGTCAACGGACTAGCAAGCGTCCCGGGTGGTTCCCTCAGCCACCCGGGGTCGGTGTGAGGCCCGTCGGGCGACTGGGCCTCACACCCCCGGCGGTTCTGCTGCTCCACACAGGCAGCACCCGCCCACCGGGCCCATTCCTAGCGGGCTCGGGCGCTCGGGAGAGGAGCAGGAACGGCAGGGCGATGCGGTTCTGCTCCACTCCCGTCGCAATCCCGGATCATCCGCCGCCGATCCGGACGAGCGGGTCGTCTGACCCGCAGGCAGTTGCATCAGGACCGTCGGGCGATGCGGTCTTGGTGGACATGCCTCGGTAGCGGAGCAGGAACCGTCGGGCGACCCGGTCCTGCTCCGCTCTCGTTTTCTCCTGCGCTGCGCTGGCCGGATCAGGGCGTGGCGAGGGCGGCCAAGGCGTCGTGAGCCTCGGACCGGTCGAAGACGTTGTCGATCCGGTCGACCACGGTTCCGGAGGTGTCGACGAGGAACAGCGATGGCTCGAAGGCCAGCCCGAGCTCGCGGACCGGACGGGCGAGCTCGAGCGCCGGGTCGGCGTAGTTCCCGTCGACGTCGGCTGCGTTGGCGTAGACCTCGAGGTGGACGAACGTGACCCCCGCGAAGTCGGGCGCGAGTTCGATCAGCGTGTCGAGCACCGGTCCGCAGTAGGCCGTGAAGCACAGCGCCGGGGTTGCGACGAGCAGGGCCAGCGGTCCTGTGCCGATGACCTCGGCCACGTCGTGCTGGTGGAACGAGCACGGTTCGGGGGACCGGGTGCAGAGCGGTGAGATGCCTTCGGGCCGCTCGAGCGTCGGGGTGACGACCGGCGGCAGCGGATCCCCGGGCAGCGGCAGAGCGACCTCGCTCCGGTCGAACGCCTGCACCGGCAGGCGACCAACGCCCCCTGACCCGAAGTCGACCTCCAGGTCGTAGATCCCCGGCTTCGGCAGCTCGGCCCTGAGGGCGTAGTACCGCAACAGGTCGGCGTGCTGGTGGTCGGTGTCGGCTTTGGCAGCGGTGTGATCGTGATCGACCACGCGCCCGCGAACCGAGGTCGTCGTCACGACGTCGCCGTCGGCCAGGATCACGACCTCGACCTCGTCGGTATCGCCCAGCAGGAGTCCGCCGGCGTCGACGACGGCGAACGGGATCCGCTGGGGGAGCCCGGCGGTGATCACCCGGTCGGAGCTGAACAGGCTCACCAGCTGCGGTCGGGGCTCAGCCGTCCCGCCGCCGCTGGTGCCGCAGGCCGTGAGCACGCCGGCGGCGAGTCCGCCGATCACGAAGCCGCGACGGCTCAGGGTCGTCGACATGGTCTCGACCGTATCCTCTCTTCGATGGCAGAAGTCCGGTCGGAGATGCAGCTCACCGTCGACGGGCGCACGGTCGAGATCGGCGACGCCGGCGATTCGCTGCTCGGCGTCCTCCGAGATCAGCTCGGTGTGCGGTCGGTCAAGGACGGCTGCAGCCCCCAGGGCCAATGCGGGTGTTGCACGGTGCTGGTCGACGGTCAACCCCGGGTGGCCTGCGTCACGCCGGCGAGACGGGTCGCCGGCCGAACGGTGACGACGCTCGACGGGCTCGACGCCGACCGCCGTGCAACCTGGGCGTCGGCGTTCTGCGCCACCGGGGCCAGCCAGTGCGGCTTCTGCACGCCGGGGATCATCGTCCGCCTCGATGCGCTCGCGACCAAGCTCGGCTGGACCGAATCCCAACCCCGAGCCGGGAGCCAGCTGGCGGCCCCGGCCGAGCCACTGATGGAAGCGGAGTTGCGATCCCGACCGGAGGCCGAGACCGCGGCGGTCGACCAGGCGCTGCTGGCCCACCTCTGCCGCTGCACCGGGTGGCAGACGATCCGAGAGGCGTGGGACCTCGTGAGCCGGCCCGGCCCGACCAGCGGACCGCCCCGCGACCTGGCGGCGGCCGCCGAGCGGGCCGCGATCGAGGGCGGGGTCCCGCAGGTGGTCGGCGACGAGGTGGCGCTCGGTGGCGGAGGGTTCGCCGCCGACACGGCCCCCGACGGAGCGCTGGTGGCGGTGGCCGACGATCAGGGCGGCTGGGCGGTCGGGGAGTCGCTCGCCGAGGCCAGGGCGGCGGCAGGGAAGGTTCAGGGACGCCGCACCACCGCCAAGCACTCGTGGCCGCTCGGGGTGCCCGAGGGCGACTGGGCGGCGACGTTGCGGACGACGTGGGTCGAGCCGGGCTACCTCGAGACCGACGCGTCGTGGTGCGAGCCCGGCGGCTCGCCGTACTCCCCGTTGGCCAACGGTGGGGCCTTCGGCGGGAAGACCGCCTCCCAAGTGACCGGAGCGGCGAGGGAGCTGGCCGATCGCCACGGTCGGGCCGTGCTGGTGTTGGCCAGCCGGGAGGACGCCACCCGGTGGGGGCCCAAGCGCCCACCGGTTGCCGGTGGGGCCCGGGCCGACGGCACGGGCCATATGCGGGTCGTCGCCACGCCGGGCGTCGCCGAGGTGATCGCTGCGGTGGCTCCCGGGCTGATCGTCGAGGAGATCGGGGTGCCGGGCCCGCCCACCTCGGCCGCGATCCGGGCTGCCGGCTGGGCCGAGGCGGTCGCCCTGACCGCTGGCGCCCGGGGCGACGTCGGCACCGTCCGCGCCCCGAACGGGGCCGAGGCGACCGCGGAGATCGGCGACGGGACGATCGGCGTGACCGTCCGGTGCGGGCCGGTGCTCGACGAGATCGTGCTCCGCTCGTACTGCATCGGAGCGGCCCACATGGCGTGGTCGTGGCTGACCAGCGAGGCGCTGACCGTCGACGACGACGGTCGGATCGCCGATCTGACGATCCGCAGCTTCGGCATCCTCCGGGCTGTCGACACCCCGGCGATCGACGTGACGGTCGAGCCGGGCGGCCCCGATCGGCCGGTCAACGGATCGGACGCGGTCTTCGCCGCCGTCGCCGCGGCGGGTTGGCTTTCGCTCGACCGGAGACGAGACTGGCCGATCGAAGCGCCCTGAGCCGCTGGTGCCTCCCGGTGCCTCCGGTGCTGGCGAGCAGCGAGGAGTCAGCGTGAGCAAACCCGTAGGTCCCTACACCCCGATCGTCGAGGCCGGCCCGTGGCTGATCTGCTCCGGCCAGGTCGGGATCGTCGACGGGGCGCTGGTCGAAGGTGGGCTGGAGCCGGAGCTGCGTCAGGCTCTGGCCAACATGGCCGGGCTGCTCGAGAGCCAGGGGGCGTCGCTCGCCGATGTGGCCAAGACCACGGTGTTCCTCACCGACATGGACGATTACAGCGAGATGAACCGGATCTACGTCGAGGTGTTCGGCGACCACCGGCCGGCCCGGTCGGCCGTCGCCGTGGCCGCGCTCCCGATCGGGGCTCGGATCGAGGTCGAGGCCTGGGCCTACCGTCCCGGTAGTGAGGCCTAATCGTGGCCGAGGCAATCATCTTCGCCGTCATCGTGGTCGTCGTCATTCCGGTCGGATTCCTGATGAGCACGACCTTGGCCGCCGGCGCCCTCGGCGCGTTGCTCAAGACCGACGCCGAGCGGCGCAATGCCGACAGCGAGCTGCTCGACACCAACTACTGAGCCCAGCCGTCCGCTCGGTCGGCACCTGGAGAGAACTGCTCGACACGAAGGCGGGATCGGCCGATACCGTACGCGTTTGTGATCGACCTCCGCCTGCTCCGTGACGACGAGGACTACCGACGACGCGCCATCAGCAAGGGGGCGTCGGTCGAGCTGATCGACCAGGTGTTGGCGGCCGATGCCGCCAACCGAGAGGCCCGATCGCTCACCGAGTCTCTCCGCGCCGATGCCAATGCCGCCTCCAAGGAGATCGGCCGAGCCGCCCCCGAGGCCCGCCAGGCCAAGATCGACGCCGCCGGTGAGCTGAAGGCGAAGCTGACTGCGGCCGAGGACTCGCTGACCGCAACCGAGGCCCGGTTGCGGGAGCTAGCCCTCGGCGTGCCGAACCCGGCGCATGACTCGGTGCCCGAAGGCGATGAGGACGACTTCCGGGTCGAGACGGTCGTCGGTGAGACGTCGCCCCCGCCGCCGTTCGATCACGGTGAGCTCGGCGAGAAGCTCGGCCTGGTCGACACCAAGCGAGCGGTGCGCATGTCGGGGAGCCGCTTCGCCTACGTTCTGGGTGATGCCGTCCGGCTTCAATTCGCGCTCATCCAGTGGACGCTCGCCAAGCTGACCGCTCACGGGTTCGTCCCCGTGGTCACTCCGGTGCTGGTCCGCGAGGAGATGATGGAGCTCGCCGGGTTCTTCCCGACCGATCGCAACCAGGTATACGAGCTGGCCAACGACGACCTCTTCCTGATCGGCACCGCCGAGGTCGGGCTCGCCGGGCTCCACCGGGAGGAGCAGATCAAGGTGGAGGAGCTGCCGCTCCGCTACGTCGGCTACTCGAGCTGTTTCCGGCGAGAGGCTGGCACCTACGGCAAGGACACCAGCGGGCTATTTCGGCTCCACCAGTTCGACAAGGTCGAGATGTTCGTCTATTGCCATCCCGATCAGTCCTGGGAGGAGCTCGAGCTCCTCCGCCGGCTACAGGAAGAGATCGTCGGCGAGCTGGGCTTGCCGTATCGGGTCATCACGGTCGCCAGCGGCGACCTCGGCGCCTCGGCGGCGAAGAAGTACGACCTCGAGGTGTGGTTGCCGTCGGAGCAGCGGTATCGCGAGATCACGTCGTGCTCGAACTACACCGATTACTCGGCTCGCCGCATGTCGACCCGGGTCAAGACCGATGCGGGCAACGTCCTCGCCCACACGTTGAACGGCACCGCGACCGCCATCGGCCGCACGCTGCTCTACATCATGGAGAATCATCAGCAACCCGACGGGACGGTCGTCGTCCCCGACGTGCTCCGCCCGTACTGCGGCGAGATGGAAGTGATGGGACAATCCGCCGACCCGACTTGAGATTCGGCGCAAGAAGACGACAGGACAACCCATGAGCGACGAGAGGCAACGGAGCCTCCACCAGGTTGCGGTCGACCAGTTCCAGAAGGCAGCAGACCTGATCGAGCTGAACGACGCATACCGCGAGATCCTGGCCCAGCCGAAGAACGAGATCATCGTCAACTTCCCCGTCCACCTCGACGACGGGACGGCGAAGGTCTTCACCGGCTACCGGATCCAGCACAACAACATCCTCGGGCCATACAAAGGCGGTCTCCGGTTCCACCCCGACGTCGATCTCGACGAGGTCAAGGCGCTCGCCGCGTGGATGACGTTCAAGACGGCGCTCGTCGGCATCCCCTTCGGCGGCGCCAAGGGCGGGGTCACGATGGCACCATCGGCGTACAACGAGTGCGAGCTGCAGCGGGTGGTGCGCCGCTTCACCCATGCCCTCGGCTCGAACATCGGGCCCGACCACGACATCCCCGCCCCGGATCTCGGCACGACCAGCCAGACGATGGACTGGGTGATGGACACCTACGCCAACATCTCGCCCCCCGGCGACCGCCAGAGCGTCAAGGGCGTCGTCACCGGTAAGTCGATCACCTGTGGCGGGTCGCTAGGCCGGGCCGAGGCCACCGGCCGAGGGGTGCTCTACAGCCTCCGCCACTGGTGCGGGGAGGTCGGCGAGCGCCTCGATGCGCTGAAGGTGAGCATCCAGGGATTCGGCAACGTCGGCGGCCACTTCGCCGAGCTGGCCTCGGAGGCCGGGTGCGAGGTGATGGCGGTGGCCGATCACACCGGGACGATCCGGGCCGATGGCGGGCTCGACGTCGTCAAGCTTCGCGCCTGGGTCGACGACACCGGAGGGGTGTTCGGCTTCCCCGCCGCCGACCCGATCGACACCGAGGAGCTGTTCAGTGAAGCGGTCGACGTGTTCGTGCCCGCAGCCTTGGAGAATCAGCTCACGGCGCAACGAGCCGGGGCGCTGAAGTGCCGCCTCGTGGTCGAGGCCGCCAACGGGCCCACCACCGCCACTGCCGAGAAGGTCTTGGCGGAGCGCGGGATCGACGTCGTGCCCGACATCCTCGCCAACGCCGGCGGCGTGATCGTGTCGTATTTCGAGTGGCTCCAGAACAAGTCGGGGAGGGCCTGGCCTTTCGCCGATGTCGACGACCGCTTCCGAGCGCTGGTATGGAGCGCTCACGATGACGTGGTCGCGGCCAGGGACTCCCTCGACTGCTCTCGGCGTGACGCCGCCTACGTGGTGGCCCTCTCCCGTCTCGCCGAGGCCTACGAGCGTCGCGGCATCTTTCCCTGATCCGACTGCTCGTTCCTCCAGCGGGACTGGCCGAGCTTGTAGCCGACGCTGCGGACGGTCTGGATCAGGTTCGAGTTCTCCTCGCCGAGCTTGGCCCGGAGCCGGCGGACGTGGACGTCGACCGTCCGGGCCCCGCCGTAGTACTCATAGCCCCAGACTCGGTTCAGCAGCGTCTCCCTCGTGAAGACCCGTCCCGGGTTCGACGCCAGGAACCGGAGGAGCTCGTACTCCATGTAGGTGAGGTCGAGCGGGCGCCCGTCGACCATCGCCTGGTAGGTCTCCAGGTTGAGCTCGATCGGACCGTACGCCACCAGCTCCGGTCGGGCTCCGCGGCCGACTCGCCAGAGCAGGTGGCGGATCCTTGTCTCCAGCTCGCGGGGATGGAAGGGCGTGATGATGAAGTCGTCGAACAGCTCGTTGCGGCTCTCGAGGTCGTCGAGCTGACCGCCAGAGACGAGCACGAGCATCGGCTCGGTCGGCACGTCGCCCCGGCGAAGCTCCCGGCACACCGACCACGCCGTCTCGGGGTTGGTGTCGGCGGCGACGATGGCACCGGTCCACGTCGCCCCCTCCGACTGATCGATGGCATCGACGCCGTCGACCGCTTTCCACGGGTAGCCACCGAGATCGAGGCAGCGAGCCAGCTCCGGCGGAGCCGGGTCGGGGTAGACGAGGAACGTCTCGTCACCGCGCGAGGTCACGGTCCACCGTCGCTGCCCGCGACGGGTCTGCCTACCACGAGGGTAGGTAGCGCTCCAGCTCCCACTGGCTCACGTGCGTCTTGTAGTCGCGCCATTCGGATCGCTTGTTGCGAAGGAACCACTCGAAGATGTGCTCGCCCAGGGCATTGTGCACCAGGTCGGAGCGCTCCATCACGTCCAGCGCCTCCGACAGGCTCTGGGGAAGCGGCTCCACACCGAGCTTCTCCATCTCTTCTGCTGTCAGCTCGAAGATGTTCTGCGTGGTCTCGGCCGGGAGGTCGTAGCCCTCCCTGATCCCCGCCATCCCCGCCGCAAGGATGACCGAGAACGCCAAGTATGGGTTGCACGACGGGTCGGGCGATCGATACTCGACGCGGGTCGAGCTTGGCTTGTCCGCCCGGGTCACCGGCACTCTGACCAGGGCCGACCGATTGTTCTTGGCCCACGAGACCCAGATCGGGGCCTCGTAGCCGACTACGAGCCGCTTGTAGGAGTTGACGAGCTGGTTGGTGATCGCCGTGATCTCGCGAGCGTGCACCAGGAGCCCGGCCATGAACGCACGGCCAACCGCCGACATCGAGAAGTCCGCGTCGGCGTCGTGGAAGGCGTTGTCGCCGTCCTTGAACAGGGACAGGTGCAGGTGCATCCCCGAGCCCTGCATGCCCTCGAGCGGTTTGGGCATGAACGAGGCGAACCGGCCGCGCTCGAGCGCCAGCTCCCTGACGACGAGCCGGAAGGTCATGACCTGGTCGGCCATCGACATGGCATCGGTGTAGCGGAGATCGATTTCGTGCTGCGACGGCGAGTCCTCGTGGAACGAGTACTCGACCGGGATGCCCATCGTCTCCAGCACCGAGATCGTCTCGCGGCGGAGGTCGGAGGCCACGTCACTCGTGGTCAGGTCGAAATAGGAGCCCGAGTCGAGCAGCGTCGGCGGGTGCGACGGCTCGCCGTCTGCGAAGTAGAAGAACTCCATCTCGGGGGCGACGAAGAACGAGTAGCCGTCGCGGTTCGCGTCGTCGAGGTTGCGCCTCAGCACGTGGCGGGGGTCACCGTCGAACGGGTTGCCGGCGTGATCGAAGATGTCGCAGAACATCCGGGCCGTACCCCCCTCGTCGGCCCACGGCAACAGCTCGAACGTGGTGGGGTCGGGCTTGGCCAGCACGTCGGACTCCTGCACCCGGCTGAAGCCGTCGATCGCCGACCCGTCGAAGTGCATCCCCTCCTCCAACGCCGTTTCCAGCTCCACCGGCGAGATGGCGACCGACTTGAGCTTGCCGAGCACGTCGGTGAACCAGAGTCGGATCAGCTTGACGCTGCGCTCCTCCACGGCCCGTAGTACGTACTCCTGCTGTCGTTCCACGCTTCGAGTAGTAACAGCTTCGCTCTCTCCGAGCACGGGGCGGGCGGCCAAAACCGGTGTTCTCCGGGCCTTGATTCACATTCCGTTAACACTCGGGGGATTGCCTCGGCCCGTTCTTGGCGTTTAAGTGAAGACTCGGGACTTCCCGGTTCAACACACGGTTGGAGACGAAGCGTGACATACAGGGCCGAGTACATGTGGATCGACGGCACCGAGCCGATGGCCGAGATCCGTTCGAAGACGAAGATCCTGCCCGACGGCGAGAAGCCCGGGACCTGGGGGTTCGACGGTTCGAGCACCAATCAGGCGACAGGCGACAACTCCGACGTCGTGCTCGAGCCGGTGTTCCAGTGCCCCGATCCGATCCGGGGCGGCGACAACCTGCTCGTGCTGTGCGAGACCCAGCTGACGACCGACCTCTCGCCCCACCCGACCAATACCAGGGCCAAGGCGGTCGCCGCCCTCGAGAAGTACGGCGAGCAGGAGCCGTGGTTCGGCATGGAGCAGGAATACACGATGGTCGATCCGGCCAGCGGCTGGCCCCACGGATTCCCGGCTCATGGCTTCCCCGGTCCGCAGGGGCCCTACTACTGCGGGGTCGGGGCGGTGAAGATCGCCGGTCGCGACATCGTCGAGGAGCACACGACGCTGTGCATCGAGGCTGGGCTCAGCATCTCCGGGACCAACGCCGAGGTGATGCCCGGCCAGTGGGAGTTCCAGATCGGCCCGGCCGACACCGTAACCGTCGGCGATCACGTTTGGGTCGCCCGCTACCTGCTCTACCGGCTCGGCGAGAAGTACAACGTCGAGATCTCCCTGAGCGCCAAGCCGATGAAGGGCGATTGGAACGGCGCCGGCATGCACACGAACTTCTCAACCAAGGGGATGCGGGAGGGCTACGACGCCGTCGTCTCGGCCGCCGAGGCGCTCGGCGGTCCCGGCAAGCCCGAGGAGCACCTCGGGGGCTACGGGATC
>JAOTYQ010000472.1 GCA_029861725.1 Acidimicrobiia bacterium
AGGCCGCTCGTTCGGAGGTGGGCGCAGCTCCGGGAGCTGGTAGCGGATCGGGGCGGGGCGCCGAGCTCGGCGACCCGGCACACGCCGGCGATTCCAGCAGCTCGTGGCGGCGTCAGCTCCGGTCGGTGATCCGCTTGGCCGAGCGACGTGCGTGGCGCTCGACGGCGAGGTCGACCAGCCGGTCGATCAGTTCGGCGTAGGGCAGACCCGATGCCTCCCACAGCTTCGGGTACATCGAGATCGGGGTGAAGCCCGGGATGGTGTTCAGCTCGTTGACCAGCGGGCCCCGACCGGCTTCCTCGTAGAGGAAGTCGGCGCGGGCCATGCCCTCCACCCGCAGCGCCCGGTAGGACGAGATCGCCAGCTCCTGCATCTGCTCCGCCACTCCGGCCGGCAGCTCGGCCGGGATGATGAGCTGCGCCGACCCGTCGACGTACTTGTCCTCGTAGTCGTAGAACTCCGCCGCCGGCACGATCTCGCCCGGCACGGAGACCTCGAGGTCGTCGTTGCCGAGCACCGACAGCTCGATCTCCCTGGCGGTGACCGCCTCCTCGACGACCACAACCTCGTCGTAGCGCAGCGCGGTGGTGAGAGCGGTGATCAGCTCGGCCTCGGTTGTCGCTCGCGACACCCCGACCGAAGAGCCCATGTTGGCTGGCTTCACGAAGGCCGGCAGGTCGAGCTGCTCGATGACGGTCTTGGTGACCAGCTCGACGTCGGCCTCGATCTCCGGCTCCCGGAAGCTCAGCCACCGTGTCTGGGGAATGCCGTGGGCGGCCAGCACGGTCTTGGCCATCGCCTTGTCCATCGTCACCGCCGAGCCGAGCACCCCGGCCCCGGCGTAGGCGACGTCGGCGAGCTCGAGCATGCCCTGGACCGTGCCGTCCTCGCCGAGCGGGCCGTGCAGCAGCGGCAGGACGACGGTCTGCGTCGGCGGGGCGGCGGCCGGTGCCGCCACCAAGGCGGTCAGGTCGGTGGAAGGGCCCTCGGCGGTGAGGGCCTCGGGCAGGCGCCGGGCGCCGTCGGTGAGGGCCGCAATCGCTTCCTCGGCTCGTACGAACGTCCCGTCTCTCGTGATGCCGACCGCCTCCAGCTCGTAGCGGGACCGGTCGACGGCCGCCAGCACGTGGGCTGCTGTCGTGCACGACACGTCGTGCTCGGCCGACTGACCGCCGAACAACACGATCAGACGAATGGGACCCCCGCTGCCAGGGGCCGACGAAGGATCCGGAGATGAAACCACCGAGCCAGAGTATTCGCCGAGTGGTCGAAGTTGCCGCCGCTTTGGGGTAGACCGTGTGTCGTGCTGTTCCAGGCCAAGAACCTCAGCGCCGACCTCGGCGGCGAGCTGGTCGGTGACGACGTCGCCTTGCGGGGTGTCTCGATCGACAGCCGCCTCGTCGACCCCGGGGCGCTGTTCGTGCCGCTCGTCGCCGAACGCGACGGTCACGACTACATCGGCGCCGCCATCGATGCTGGCGCCGCCGGCTACCTCACCGCCGAGGGTGTACTCGATGAGCGCGCTACCGCGGTGCTCGTGCTCGACACCAGGGCCGCGCTGACCGAGATCGGCCGTCTCGCTCGCGCCCGCCTCGACGGTCCCGTGATCGCGATCACCGGCAGTGTCGGCAAGACCTCCGTCAAGGACCTCACCGCCGCCGCCTGTTCGGCCGCCCTCCGGACCCACGCCAGCGAGAAGTCGTTCAACAACGAGCTGGGCGTGCCCCTGACGATCGCCAACGCCCCCGACGACGCGGAGGTCGCGGTGCTGGAAATGGGGGCCAGGGGGTCGGGCCACATCGCCGAGCTGTGCGAGATCGGCCGGCCAACGGTCGGTATCGTCACCGCCGTGGCCCTGGCCCACTCGGAGCTGTTCGGTTCGATCGAGGGGGTGGCTGCGGCCAAGGGCGAGCTGATCGAAGCGCTCCCGGCCGACGGGACGGCCGTGCTCAACGCCGACGACCCCCACGTGGCGGCGATGGCCGAGCGTAGTGCCGCACCGGTGCTCACCTTCGGGGTCGGTAGCGGCGATGTCCGGGCCACCGGGATCGTGCTCGACGACGTCCTCCGGCCTTCGTTCACCCTGCAGACTCCTTCGGGGTCGGTCGAGCTGCAGCTCCAGGTCAGGGGTGCTCACATGGCCCTGAATGCGGCGGCCGCCATGGCTGCCGCCCTCGCGGTGGGGATCGCCCCGGCCGATGCAGCCGCCGGCCTCGCCACGGCGGCGCTGTCGCCGTGGCGGATGGATGTGACCCGCTCCGCCGACGGGCTGATCGTCATCAACGACGCCTACAACGCCAACCCCGCCTCGATGCGGGCTGCCCTCGGCGCGCTGGCCGAGGTCACCGCCGACGAGCGGATAGCGGTACTCGGCCAGATGGCCGAGCTCGGCGACGAGGGGCCGGCCGAGCACGCTGCGATCGCAGCCGAGGCGGCAGCGTCCGGCGTGCGGGTAATCGCCGTCGCCAGCCCGGCCTATGGCCCGTCGGCCGAGCATGTCGCCGACCGCAGGGAGGCGCTTGCCGCCCTCGGGTCGCCTGGTGCCGGCACCGCCGTACTCGTGAAGGGGAGCCGGGTGGCCGGTCTCGAGGTGCTCGCCGCCGAGCTCCTCGGCGCCTAGTCTCGACGCAATGGCGCACCCCTCCGACGCAGCGCCGCTGCGTCCCGTCCCCGCCTCCCCGTCACTCCAGGCATCGGCGTCCCGGTTCGCCGTGTTCGACGCCTGCCCCCACTGCGATGCGCCGATGGCCCCCGAGCACGCCCACTACCGCTGCACCGGGTGCGGGTGGCGCGACTCCTGTTGCGACTGAGCGGGGTGCGGGTGGCGCGACTCCTGTTGCGACCGAGCGGGGTGCGGGTGGCGCGACTCCTGTTGCGACCGAGCGGGCGCTGCTGAGATGGTCGCGGCCGCTCCCCCTTCCGGCTGGCGGCTCTGGCTCGCTGGCAGCCGACCTCGGACGCTCCCGGTGGCGGTCGTTCCCGTGGCTGTCGGCACCGCCTCTGCGTACGGCGAGACCGACCTGATCTGGTGGCGGGTCGGTGCGGCCCTGATCGTGTCGCTCGCCCTCCAGGTGGCCACCAACTTCGTCAACGACTACGCCGATGGCGAGCGAGGCACCGACACCGACCGGGTGGGGCCGTTGCGCCTCGTGGGCTCCGGCCTGGCCACCGCCCGGGAGGTCAAGCTGGCGGCGCTGGCGGCGTTCGGGATCGCCGGTATCGCTGGTGCGGCCCTGGCCTTCGCCGTCGGGCCCGAGCTGTTCGTGGTCGGCATCGCCGCCATGGTCGCGGCGTGGGCCTACACCGGAGGCCCCAATCCCTACGGCTACCTCGGCCTCGGGGAGCTGTTCGTCTTCGTCTTCTTCGGGCTCGTCGCCACCGTGGGCTCGACCTACGTGCAGACCGAGTCGGTGACGGCCCTGTCGGTCGTGGTGTCGATCCCCGTCGGGCTGCTCTCGGTGGCGCTGCTCGTGATCAACAACCTCCGGGACATCCCCGGCGATACCGCCTCCGGGAAGCGCACGCTCGCGGTCCGGCTCGGCGACCGCCGGACCCGGCTGCTCTACGTCGGGTTGATGGTCGCCATCGCCCTCGGTGTCGTCGCCACCGCCGGGTTCCGCTGGCCCGCCCTCCTCGGTCTCGTCGGGCTCCTGGCCGCCATCGCCCCGATCCGCACCGTCGTCGGCGGGGCCACCGGTCCCGCGCTGATCCCGGTGCTCGGCGCCAACGGCCGGGTTCAGCTCGCGACCGGGCTCGGCCTCACGATCGGCCTCGTGCTCGGAGCCTGAACCCGACGGCCCCCTGTCGCTCGGCCAGCTCGGAAGCCGGCCTTAGTAGGCGACCAGCTCGGCCACCGTCTCCAGGAACGGGGGTGGTCCGCTGATCACGAGGGTGTTGACGACCGTCTCCCGCCACCCGTGGAGCTCGTCTCGGATCTTGGCTGCCGGTCCGACGAGAGCGATGTCCTCCACCATCGACGTCGGGACGGCGGCGATCGCCGCCCGCTTGTCGCCGGCGAGGTACAGCTCCTGTATCTTGGCGCACTCGCCCTCGTAGCCCATCCGCCCGAACACATCGAGGTGGAAGTTGGCGTCCTTCGCCCCCATCCCTCCGGCGTAGAGGGCAAGCATCGGGCGTACTGCGTCGGCTGCCGCTTCGACGTCGTCGTCGATCACGATCGGCACCACGGCCGCCACGTCGAAGCTGTCGAGGCCCTTGCCGCCCCCGGCCCGACCGAACCCGGCGGTGAGGGCGTCGAGGTAGAACTTGTTGTCCTTGGGGGCGAAGAAGAGCGGGAGCCAGCCGTCGGCGATCTCGGCGGTGAGCGCCACGTTCTTGGGGCCCTCCGCTCCGAGGTAGATGGGGATGTCGGACCGGAGCGGGTGGACGGTCGACCTGAGAGGCTTACCGAGCCCCGCGCCGCCGGGGTAGGGGAGCTGGTAGTGCTCGCCGTCGTAGGTCACCGGCTCGTCCCGGGCCCAGATCTTCCGGATGATCTCGACGTACTCCCTGGTCCGGGCGAGCGGTTTGGGATATGGCTCGCCGTACCAGCCCTCGACCACCTGCGGTCCCGACGCCCCCAGTCCGAGCCGGAACCGGCCGCCGGACAGGTGGTCCATCGTCATCGCCGCCATAGCCATCGCCGCTGGGGTCCTGGCCGAGAGCTGGCAGATCGAGGTCCCCAGCCCGATCGTCTCGCTCGACGCTCCCCACCAGGCCAGCGGGGTCAGCGCGTCCGACCCATACGCCTCGGCCGTCCAGGCGCAGTCGAACCCGAGCCGTTCGGCGGTGGCGAGCTGCTCGACCGCCCCTGCAGGGGGGCCGGCCGACCAGTATCCGAAACCTAGGGCGAGACGCATGGGACACCTCCGAGACGATGCGCTCTCCCCGGTCTAGCAGCCCTGGTGTGCAGGGCGGGCCCCGGCACCTGGA
>JAOTYQ010000045.1 GCA_029861725.1 Acidimicrobiia bacterium
GGGCTCCGGCCCCAGGCCGGTAGCCGTGCTGTTGGGGCTCCGGCCCCAGGCCGGTAGCCGTGCTGTTGGGGCTCCGGCCCCAGGCCGGTAGCCGTGCTGTTGGGGCTCCGGCCCCAGGCCGGTAGCCGTGCTGTTGGGGCTCCGGCCCCAGGCCGGTAGCCTTGACAAGTCCACTTCAGGGCGGTGGCCCTGCACTTTCGAGGTTCATGATGTCCAAGATCTGCCAGGTCACCGGCCGGAAACCCAGCTTCGGCAACAGCGTTTCCCACTCGCATCGGGTCACCAAGCGACGGTGGAGCCCGAACATCCAGCGACAGCGGTTCTGGCTCCCTTCCGAGAAGCGGTGGATCACGCTCACCGTGAGCGCCAAGGGAATCAAGACGATCAACAAGAAGGGCATCGAGTCGGTCATCGCCGACATCCGACGCCGTGGGGAGAAGGTCTGATGGCCAAGAGCGACAAGCGTCCGCTGGTCAAGCTCCGCTCGACCGCCGGTACCGGCTACATGTACGTGACCAGGAAGAACAAGGTCAACACCCGGGAGCGGATCGAGCTGAAGAAGTACGACCCGGTCGTCCGCCAGCACGTCATCTTCAAGGAAGAACGGTAGCGAACCGGCCCGGGGCGACATCAGCAGCGGAGCCGATGGCCTCGTTCCGGAGTCGCGCTCCTCGCCAACCAGCCCGACGCCGACGTCGTGGTCTTCGGTCACGTCGGTGGCCTAGGTGAGTGGGCTGCGGCGGCGGCTCCACCTGACCGAGCCGGTGGTGCTCGACTGGTGGCATCACGAGCGGTGGGAGATCCCCGAGGGGGATCTCGAGAGGATTGCCTGGCTCAACGAGCGCTGGCGTACCCTCGATGCCTGGGTCGCCTCGATCGTGGCGAACCGGCCGCCGCTGGGAGACGGGAGACCGGAGATGACCGACGGTACGAGAGTGGGGAACGCATGACCGGTTTGGACCCGGCCGAGTATCGCCGCCTCCTCGATGTCGAGACGGTGCGCTTGGCGTCGGTCGATGCAGCCTCCCTGAGCTCCGACATCCCGCACATCGCGGGCTGGACGGTGCACTCCGTGGTCGGCCATACGGCGTGGCTGCTGCGCTACATCAGCCTGTGCCTCCAGGCGTCGCCCGACGATCCCCCAGCCCGGTCGGCTATTGGCGAGCCCCCGGTCGGGGCAGACGTGTTCCCTTGGTTCGCGGAGGCGGCCGAGCGGGTTCGCGCCATCCTCGCCGACGCCGATCTCGACACGATGCGTCCGACGTGGACCGGCCCGCAGCCGACCTCGTGGTGGCTGCGTCGGGTGACCCAGGAGATCGCCATGCACCGCTGGGACGCCCAGTCGGCGACCGGCCTACCCGACCCGATCGACACCGACCTGGCCCGGGACGGCATCGAGGAGGTGCTGGAGGTCTTCGTCCCCAACCGGCTCCAGTTCGACGTGCTGGCGGGCACGGGCGAAACCATCCACCTGCATGCTACCGACGCCGCCGACGGCGAGTGGATGCTCGACCTGCAGCCCGACGAGGTGCGGTGGGGACGAGGTCACGCCAAGGGCGACGCGGCCGCTCGGGGTCCGATGGCGGATCTCCTGCTGCTCCTCTGGAGTCGCATCCCCCCGAGCCGGCTCGAGGTGTTCGGCGACGTTGGCCTGCTCGACCGGTGGCAGGAGGCAGCGAAGTTCTGATCGGCGACCGGAAGCCCCGGTCAGGATCGGACGCTGATGACGGGCAGGAGGGGCTCCTCAGGCACGTCGTACTGGGTGTCCCAGCGAGTGAGGCGGCTCTTCCACTCCGACGCACCGCCGATGCCCTCGACGTAGGCGGCCTGCCGCTTCGCCACCCGGCCGACCGGGAGCTCGTCTGGCTCGTCGTTCGAGTACTGAGCTTCGATCCCGAGCTTCAGGTTGCGGAGGGCCTCGCTGCGTAGCTGAGAGATTCGGGACTCGGTGACGCCGAGGAAACGAGCGAGCTCCTGGGAGGTACGCCCCTCCAGGAAGTAGCCGACGATCACGAAGCGCTGCCGCTCCGGTAACAGGCCAACCGCATCGCGCAGGTAGGCGTGCAGTTCCCGGGTCTCGAGCTCTTCGAGCGGCTCGACGACCGAGCGGTCCTTGAGGATGTCGACCAGCGTCAGGTCTTCGTCGGAGTCGTCGCTCGTCTCGTGGTCGAGGGCGAGGACGACCGACCGGAAGAGTCGATCCTGGAGCTTCGAGAGCTCCTGGCGGGTCACGCCGAGCTCCTCGGCCATCTCGTCGACGTTCGGCACCCGACCGAGCTGGGTTGCCAGGTGCTGTTCGGTCGACTCGAGCCGGCGGGCGAGCAGGCGGACCGATCGGGGCGCCCAGTCGGCCGCCCGCACCGAGTCGAGGATTGCACCGCGGATCCGCTGAGCGGCGAACCGCTCGAACGGCACACCCCGACTGTCGTCGTAGCGGCGGGCGGCTTCCACCAATCCGAGGGCGCCGGCCCGGGCCAGGTCCTCCCGGTCGACGTGGCGGGGGAAGTGCACCGCAACCTGGAACACCACGTGCTTCACCAGCGGCAGATTGGCCTCGATCCGTGCGTTCAGCTCGGTCTGGTTCTCGGTCATGCTCATCTTGCCCTTCGAGTCGTCCTCCGTGCAGGAAGAGTTCTCGTCACTGCGGGTAGAGAACTTGAGCAACTTCTCCGAGAAAAATCCCGGCATCGTTTGCGTCGACACCGGGGGCGTCGAACTTGAGCCGGACGAGCCGAAGATGAGCCCGGCGACTCAGCGGCGCGGCGCTACCGCCATCACGTCGAGCTGCCCGTCGAAGGAGGCGACCCGAATCCCCTTGCGCCGCAACGACCCGAGCAGCTCCTTCGGCTCGGGCCAGGCGGCGATACCGTTGGCCCCTTGCGGTGCTCGGCCGGCGCCGGCGGCGAGGGCGGTGACGGCAGCGACGGTCCCGCCCGCCACTGCCGGGTGGTCGATCGCTCCGAGGATGATCGTCTCGACCGCTCGACCACTCCGACCTCGGACCTCGACCCGGAGCCCACCCGGGCCGCCATCGTCGTGGGGTCGCCGCAGCATCGGCATCCGAGACGTGAGCCGATCGCGGCGGGTGGCCGACATGCGGGCGGAGATGCGCTGGGCATTGGGGAAGACGCGCTGCAGCAACACAGGACTGGACAGCGCCCCCCGGTAGCAATCTCGAGCTCCGTAGGGTTCCGGGAACCAAGCGAGATCCCGCCCCGACCCGCCCCGCCGCAAGACCCAGCCGCCCTCGACCCAGTCATGCCCGTCCGACCTCAAGGCGCGGTGGTGCTGACGAGCGCAGGCCGGTCCGCCGGTACCAGCCTTGTAGACGTTGATGACCTCGACGGAATCGAGGCAGTCGGCGGCAAAGCGGGCCAGGAGGCAGCTGAGGCCGGGAGCGAAGCCGGCGCCGACCACAAGTGCCCGCTGCCGGTCCCGGGCGGATCGGTCGAGGGCGAGGAGCTGGGTCACCTCGGCCGGGTCGTCCGAGATCGACACGATATGGCTACCGGCCGCCACCATCGAAGCTGCGGGCTTGGCATGGGTGCCAACCGGGCCGGCGAGCACGACCACGTCGGCCGGGTCGGCCGGATCCGGTTGCCCGGTCACGACCTCGACGTCATGAGCCACGGCCCGCACTGCAGGCACGACCCGTTCGAGCCGACGTCGGTCGATGTCGTACAGGCTCAGCTCGGTGACGGGAGCCTGGATGAGCTGTCGGGCGATGTGGGAGCCGGTTGTACCGAGACCGACCAGGGCGAGTCGCATCAGGTGAGGTCGGCGTCGGTGATTTCCTTCCAACCCCCGGTCTGGGGCGGTACGCCGCCGCTACCACGGAGGCGGAACAGGGCGGCGATCAGGCCGGCAAGGCCGAGCGCCGTCAGCACTCGACGGGCGAGGGTGAGCATGGGTGCAGCCTAGTGCCGCATCGGCCGCCAGGCGGTAGCCAACACCGCTACCGGGCGTCGTCAGGGAGTGGCGGGCCGTAGCCGCCACCGCCAGGCGTGTGGATCTCGAACACGTCGCCGGGCTCGACGAGCGTGTGGTCGCTCCCACGCAGCTCGACGGTGGTGCCGTCGTGCCGGATCAGCCGGTTCCGGCCCGTATGGCCGGGCCGCCCACCGGCCATCCCGTAGGGCGGGACCGACCGCCGCCCGGAGATCACGTTCAGTTCCATCGCCTCACCGAACCGGACCCGGCGGACCACCCCGTCACCGCCGCGATGGGTGCCGGCACCACCGGACCCGGTCCTGATGGCGAACGACTCCAGCACGACCGGGTGACGCCACTCCAAAACCTCGGGATCGGTCAGTCGGGAGTTCGTCATGTGGGTGTGCACCGCATCGCAGCCGTCGGCGTTGGGGGTGGCGCCGGCGCCGCCGCAGACCGTCTCGTAGTACTGGTGGGTGTCGTTGCCCCAGATGACGTTGTTCATCGTGCCCTGGGAGGCGGCGGCAACGCCGAGCGCACCGAAGAGCGTGTCGACGATCAGCTGGCTGGTCTCCACGTTGCCGGCGATCACCGCCGCCGGGTACGACGGGTTGATCATCGACTCCGGCGGCAACACGAGCCGGAGCGGCTTCATGCAACCGGCGTTGAGGGGGATGTCGTCGTCGACCAGGCAGCGGAAGACGTAGAGCACGGCGGCGAACGCGACCGCCGGCGGAGCGTTGAAGTTACCCGGGTGGGTCGGGCTGGTACCGGTGAAGTCGATGACGGCCGACCGATCCCGCTGGTCGACGGTGATCGCAACCGAGACCTGCGAGCCGTCGTCGGCGGTGCCTGTGAACGAGCTGTCGCTGAGCGCCTGGATCACCCGCCTCACCGACTCCTCGGCATTGTCCTTCACGTGGTTCATGTAGGAGTGGACGACGTCGAGCCCGTAGTAGTCGATGACTCGGGCGAGCTCGGCGGCGCCCTTCTCGCACGCTGCGACCTGGGCCTTGAGGTCGGCGATGTTCTGGTCGGGGTTGCGGGCCGGGTAGCGCCCGCCGATGAGCAGCGCCCGGATCCGTTCCTCGCGGAACCGGTCGTTCTCGACGAGCAGCTCGTTGTCGAGCAGTACCCCTTCTTCCTCGATCGTGGTCGAGTCGCAGGGTGCCGATCCTGGCACCGAGCCGCCGATGTCGGCGTGATGGCCCCGCGACGCCACGTAGAACGTCGGCGCCGGCCCGGTACCGACCCCTGACCTGCCGGCGAACACCGGCTTGATGACCGTGATGTCCGGGAGGTGGGTGCCGCCGTCGTATGGGGCGTTCATCACGTACAGGTCGCCTGGCTTCATCGTCGGGTTCTTGGCGATCGTGGCCTTGATGGACTCACTCATCGAGCCGAGGTGGACCGGCATGTGCGGGGCGTTGGCCACGAGATCACCGCCGGGATCAAACACTGCACAGGAGAAGTCGAGCCGCTCCTTGATGTTCACCGACGACGCCGTGTTCTCGAGCACGACGCCCATCTGCTCGGCGATGTTCATGAACAGGTTGTTGAAGATCTCGAGTTGCACCGGATCGACCTCGACCCCCACCGACGAGTTGCGGCGACGGCTGGCCACTCGCTCGATAACCAGGTCGCCGGCAGGCGTGGTTACTGCAGTCCAGCCCGGCTCGACGATCGTCGTGCCAATCGCCTCGACGATGACGGCAGGGCCCGGCACCGGGTCCCCGGCTCGCAGGCGATCGCGGTCGAGGAACGGGGTCGGCTGCGATCCCCCGTCGAACCAGACATCGTGGATCCCGAGCCGAGCCTCGGCGACGGCCGCGGTGGCGGTGGGGTTGGCCGCGGCGTGAGACTCCGCAGCCCGGCCGATCACCTCGACCTGGGCGGCCTCGATGATCAGCGCGCTGTCGGGTGACACGAAGCCGAAGCGGGCCCGGTGTAGCTCCTCGAACTGGGCGGTCGCAGTAGAAGGTTCGTCACCGTCGACGAAAAACGACGTGTCGCTGCCGGCATAGCGGAGCGACAACCGCCGGTTGACCGCCAGGTCTTGCTCGGCCACGCCCTGGGCCAGCAGCTCCCGACGTCCTTCGGCGGCCAGCGACCGCCAGCGCTGGGTGACCTCGGCGAACGCATCGGCCGTCAGCGCCACCTCCACGGTCTGCTCATAGACCTTCCGCACATCGGCGAGCCCGATCCCGACTGCCGACAGGACCCCGGCCTGAGGATGCACGTGGATTCGCTCGATGCCGAGGTTGTCGGCGACCAGGCACGCGTGCTGCCCGCCGGCACCGCCGAAGCACACCAGCGTGTAGGCCGATACGTCGTAACCTCGCTGGACGGAGATCTTCTTGATCGCGTTGGCCATGTTGTCGCACGTGATGCTGAGGAAGCCCTCGGCCAGCGATTCGGGCGTTCGAGCGGCGCCGGTCGCGTCGGTCACCTCCGAGGCCAGCGCCTCGAATCGGGCGCGGACCTCGGCGCTGTCGAGCCCCTGGTCGCCGTCGGGGCCGAAGATGTGGGGGAAGTACTCGGCCCGTAGCTTGCCGAGCAGCACGTTGCAATCGGTGATGGCGAGCGGCCCACCGTTGCCGTAACAGGCGGGGCCCGGGGCGGCCCCCGCCGAGTCTGGCCCGACCCGCATCCGGCTGCCGTTGAAGTGGAGCACCGATCCCCCGCCGGCGGCGACCGTGTGGATGTGGATCATCGGGGCCCGGACACGGACGCCGGCCACCTCGGTCTCGTAGGTTCGCTCCAGCTCCCCGGCGTAGTGGGACACGTCGGTTGACGTGCCGCCCATGTCGAACCCGATGAGCCGGTCGAACCCGGCGGTCTCGGCGGTCCGGATCATGCCGACCACTCCGCCGGCGGGTCCCGAGAGCAGCGAGTCCTTTCCCTGGAAGCGCCTCGCATCGGTCAGCCCACCGTTGGACTGCATGAACAGCAGACGAGGGGCCGACCGTGGTTCGGCGGGCTCGGGCCGGAGCCGGGCGTCGACATGGTCGACGTAGCGGCGCAGGACCGGTGACAGGTACGCATCGACGACGGTGGTGTCGCCTCGGGCCACGAGCTTCATGAGCGGGCTGACCTCGTGGCTGACCGAGACCTGAGCGAACCCGAGGCTGCGAGCGATGCGGGCGAGCAACTCCTCGTGCTTGGTGTGCCGATAGCCGTGCATGAGCGAGATGGCCACCGAGTCGAATCCGTCGGTCCGCTTCTCGGCGAGGAGGGCCGCCGCAAGCTCGACGTCGAGTGGGATCAGCACCTCGCCGTGGGCGCTGACCCTCTCGGGCACCTCGACCACCTCGCGGTACAACATCTCGGGCAGGACGATGTCGAGGGTGAACAGGTAGGGGCGAGCCTGATAACCGATGCGGAGGGCGTCGGCGAAACCCCGTGTGGTGACGAGGACCGTCGGCTCTCCCTTGCGCTCGAGCAAGGCGTTGGTGGCGACGGTCGTTCCCATCTTGATCGCCGCGATCTCTTCGCTTGGAAGCCGGTCGCCAGGAACCAGGCCGAGGAGATCGCGAATGGCCTGGATGGCGGCATCGTCGTAGTGCCGGGGGTTCTCAGACAAGAGCTTGTGGGTGAGGGTGGCGCCGTCGGGGCGCCGGGCGACCACGTCGGTGAACGTACCGCCACGGTCGACCCAGAACTCCCAGCCGGATCGACGCGGCGCTCCGTTGGACTCGTCGGTGTGCATGAGCTCTTCGATCCTTGGGGTTGCTCCACACTGCCAGACCTTGTGGCCGGTGACCACGGTCGTGTACGAAGGAAGCGGACGATGAGGGGTGGCCGATGCTGACCGGCGAGAAGTACCTGGCCAGTCTCGATGACGGACGGGAGATCTGGTACGACGGGGAGCGGGTCGGCAACGTCGTCGAGCACCCGGCGTTCGCCGTGGCGGCCCAGACCGTCGCCGGCCTCTACGACGCTCTCCACGATCCGGACACCGGGCCCGAGCTGACCACGGTCGACCGGTTCGGGCATCGGACCCATCGGTTCTTCGCCCCCTCGTACAGCGCCGAGGAGCTACGGGCAGCCCGTGATGCAATCGCGGTGTGGCAGCGCCAGACATTCGGGTGGATGGGCCGGACCCCCGACTACAAGGCGGCGTTCATGGCCCAACTGGCCGAGGGGCACGCCTACTACGGCGAGTACGGGTCAAACGCCCTCGACTGGTATCAGCGGTCGGCGGCCGACGTGCTGTTCATGAACCACGTGTTGATCGACCCACCGGTCGACCGGGCCAAGGAGCGGATGGACGTGCGCGACGTGTACGTCTCGCTCCGCGGCACGGACGACAACGGCATCCGGGTCAGCGGAGCGAAGATGGTGGCGACCGGCTCGGCCCTGACCCACGCCACGTTCGTGGCTGTCAACTCCGGTGTCGCCGCCCGGATGCAGCCTGGCCGGGACGAGGACATGGCGCTCGTGTTCATCACCGAGATGAACGGGCCCGGGGTGAAGCTGATCTGCCGCCCCTCCTACGAAGCGGCGGCGGCCAGCCCGTTCGACGCGCCGCTCGCCTCCCGGTTCGACGAGAACGACTCGGTGATCGTGTTCGACGACGCGTTCGTGCCGTGGGAGAACGTGCTCGTCTTCAGAGACGTCGAGCGGGCCAAGGGCTTCTACGCCGAATCCGGCTTCTTCAACCGCTACAATCTGCAGGCGTCGACCCGGCTCGCCGTCAAGCTCGACTTCGCCGCTGGGCTCCTGCTCAAGGGCACCGAGGCATCGGGCACCGACGGGTTCCGGGCGGTGCAGGCCGCGGTCGGTGAGATCATCGCGATGCGGGAGACGATCTGGGCGATGACCACAGCGATGGTGGCCGAGCCCGAAGCCGGGATCGGTGGGACCGTCGTGCCCCGCCTCCAGACCGCGGCGGCGGCCCGGCTGTTCAACACCAACACCTGGGATCGGGTGCGGCAGCTCTTCGAGTGCTACCTGGCCGGCGCACCGATCTACACGGTGTCGAGCGTCAAGGATCTCCGAACCCCCGAGCTACGACCGACGATCGATCGCTACTTCCGGGGGACCGGAATCGATGCGGAGGCCCGGGTCAAGCTGTTCAAGCTCGTGTGGGACGCGCTCTACAGCGAGTTCGCCGGCCGTCATGCGCTGTACGAGCGCAACTACGCCGGCAACCAGGAGCAGCAACGCCTCGACGTGCTCGGGTGGGCCGAGGCAAGGGGCGACACCGATCGCATGCGGGCGATGGTCGACGACTGCCTGAGCGGCTACGACACGCTCGGCTGGGTCGGCGATCGCGACGAGCCGTCCTCGGAGAGCTAGTCGTGCGACGCAGGACCCACCGTTGGTCCTGGGTCAGCACCGGATCGGCGTGAGCCGTGGGTCGATGTCCTGGGCTTCGACCCAGGCCCGGACCATGTCGGTGAACAGCGCCGGCCGTTCGGCGTTCCACTGGTGACCGACGTCGGGGACCAGACATCCACGAGCGTCTGGCATGAGCTCCTGGAGGTGGCGGACTGCTCGACGGGCGACGGCGGTGTCCTTGGTCCCGACCACCGCGAGGGTCGGGGTCGTCGCCCCGTCGAGTCCATCCGACATCGGGTTGAAGGACACTTCGCAGAGGCAGGGGCGTCGGTCCGTAGGGCACTCCCGATGTGAGCTCGCTGATCGGGGCACCGCGAGCGGATGATCTCCGCCACCTGGTCTGCAGTGTCGGCGAGACTGACCCATTGGCCAAGCCACATCCAGCCCGCCACCATGGCCCCGTGGAGGAACACGATCGGCGCACCGTCCTCCGCTCCCACCTCTGCCAGGTGAGGAGAAACCCCTAGCGACCGTGGGTAGTTCTCCCGAGCGGGCACAAAGGACCAGGTCAAACATACGACGGTTGCATGACCGTTGTCTGACGAACGCGTACGACGATGATCAGGTTTCGCAGCGGTTGCCCCGCATCGTTACAGTGTGCCTTGGAGGGAGTTGGGCGAATGCTGAGGCGGCCACCATCAATCTTCGATGACTACGACGACGAGGCCGAAGACCTCGTCGGCCTGCGGCAAGCGGCGGCCCGTCTCGGCCTCCAGCCCGAGGAGCTGCGGCGGCTCGCCGTCCAGCGGCAAATCATGCACTACGAGCTCGAAGGCAACATCCGCTTCGCCGTCGACGACCTGAACGACTGGCTGGAGCGGCAGCCATCGGCGTCGCCGCCGAGACCACGGGTCGTCCGGGCCGCCCTTCCCCCACCGCGAGCCCGAGTGCGGATTCCGCCGAGCATGCTCGATCCCGCCGCCAGGGATGCGAGCGGTGTCGAGTTGTTCTCCCGGACAACCGCCGAGCTCCCCTGCTGAGCGATCGCTCGTTCGCGCCGGCGACCACCAGCAGCAGCGCTCAGCGCACGCCGGGGGGTGTCGGTGTGCTTGTCGGGATGAGCCCACCACCGGAGGCGAGCAGCTTCAACAGCTCGTCGAGCGACACCGCGGGTGCGTAGTGCCAACCCTGGAGATTGCGGAACCCGACCTCTCGAGCGGCTCGGAGATGGCTGGAGGTCTCCACCCCCTCGGCCACGACGGCGAAGCCCAGCGACTCGGCCAGCTCGGCCACGGCGGCGGCAATGACCCGCTCGGTGCCGTTCGCATCGAGCTTGTTGACGAACGTCTTGTCGATCTTGACCGTCGACAAGGGAAGATCCCGCAGGTGGGAGAGCGATGAGTATCCGGTGCCGAAGTCGTCGAGGGCGATGCCGACCCCATGGTCGCGGAGTTGACGGAGGGCCCCGATCGTCGCCGCCCCCGCACGGAACGCCGACGTCTCGGTCACTTCGAGGCAGATCTGGTCGGGGTCGATGCCGTACCGCTCGATCGAACCGAGCACCGTGGCGACGAGATCGGGCTGCATCAGCGTGGGAGCCGAGAAGTTGCACGCCACCCAGATCGGCCGGTCGGGGGTGGCGCACCGGAGTGCAGCGGCCGCCTGGCACGACAACTCGAACGCCCGGTGGTCGAGGCCCACCGCCAGGCTGGTGCCTTCGATCGCGTCGAGGAAGCCTGCTGGCCCGACGACCTCGTTGTCGGCAGCGATGCAGCGAACCAGCGCCTCGACCCCGACGATGCGATCTCGTTCGGCGTCGACGATCGGCTGGAAGTACATCGCAACGAGATCGCGCTCCAGTGCGGTCCTGACGAGGTTGCGCCGGTATTGCGCGATCTCGGCCGCCACCGCGAGCTCGGCATCGAACACCTCGACGCGGTCCCGGCCCACCGCCTTTGCGGCGTAGAGGGCCGTATCAGCCTGTTGGAGCAACCGGTCGCCGTCGAACTCGTCGCGCTCGTGGACGGCGATACCGACCGATGCGCTCAGATGTAAGCGGACACCGTCGACGTCGTACGGCTCGGCTAGCGACGACCGGACACGGTCGGCCAGGGCGTAGACCGATTCCGGGTCGTCGAAGTGGGTCACGACGATGACGAACTCGTCACCGCCGTGACGGGCCAGGAAGTCGTCCTCTCGCAGCTGAGCTCTGAGCCGGGCCGCCGCCATGCGGAGCAACGAGTCGCCGACGCGATGACCGTGCACATCGTTCACGTTCTTGAACCCGTCGAGGTCGATGAAGAAGGCAGCCACGGCCGGCGGTGGGGCGGTCGACAACGAGGCGAGCGTCTCCATGAGGTGCCTGCGGTTGGCCAGGCCGGTCAGCTGGTCGTGGAGGGCCCGGCTTCGCAGCTCGATGGCGTCGGTCCTCGCCCGGGTCACGTCGCGCAACGTCATGACGACTCCGAGCCGACCATGGGGTCCGGCCACGTCGCTCCTGGTGATAGTGATGCGTCGCAAGCCGCCGCGGCGGCGGACACAGCACTCGGCCGGCACGACCACCGCCGCAGGGTTCAACGGGTGCTCCGACGCTGGGAGCGGGACGCCCTCGACGTCGAGCAGCGCAAGATCGTCGATCGTCACCGTCGCTGCCGCGACCCCGGGCGCCACCCCGAACAAGGCCCTGGCCGCGGCGTTGATGACCGTCGTCGCCCCGACCACGTCGGTGGCGACGACGGCGTCGGTCAGGCTCTCGAGGATCGCCGAGGAGACCCGTTGAGCCCGGTCGAGGGCGCGCTCGGTCTCGGTGGAGCCCTCGTCGTTGCGGAGCGACAGCAACAGGCCGCCGATAGCAGGATCGTGGCTGTGGTCGAGACCGGTAACCGAAACGGGTACCCACCGGTCGTCAGCGGCGAGCACCCGGAGGCGCACGCGGTAGGTCTCGTGACCGGCCGACAGTCGAGCGGCGGCATCGACCGCCGCCGGCAGATCGTCGGGGTGGATCAGCTCGGCGGCCGCCCGGTCGATCACCTCGCCCGGCACCCATCCCAGCAGTGTCGCCACTGCGTGGTTGCACCAGCGGATCACGAACTCGTGGTCGAGGATCAGCACGACGTCGCGGAGACCGGCGAGGATGGCCTCACCTCGGGCCTCGGGCCTCGTGCCCGACCCGGCCCGGTCACCCGCTGCGCTCGACCCGGTCTCGTCGTCGAGCATGCGGGCGAGGCCGGAGAGCAGGACGAGACCACTGTCGTCGAGGGGTGCGTCGGCGACCAGTGCCCCGATGCCATCGTCGGCCCGCTCAACCATGACGGCGGTACCGTTGTCGCCCCTCGCAATGGCCGCTCCCTCTAGGAGCGACCGCTCGAACCCTGCCAGCGGTCGAGGTTGCAGGCTGGCGGGGCCGGCAGCGGCAGCAACATAGGCACGCTGGCCGCTCAGGACCACGTACTCGACCGGGCAACCGAGCGCGGTCGACGCGACCCGAACCGCGTCGACGATCGCTGGGCGACGGGTCAGCCGAGGATGAGATGAACCGGCCTCGAGGTTCGTCACCCGCGGAATATCGGTCGTTCCGAGGCTTGGGTTTACCGGCCGTTTGCCGGCTAAGGACGGGGGATCGCCCGCAGGGGACGGGGCCTCAGTTCCACTTGCCGGAGCTGAGGCCCACATCCGCCACGACACGACCGAACCGCTCACTGCATTCCTAGCGTGCCGGCCCGCGTTCGGTTGGCGTTGCGCTGCCGGCTCACGGTGACCGGTTCTTCGTGTAGCCGCATGGTCCCACGATTCCTCGGTCAATCTCAAGACGGTTCGCTATGGATTGCGCTGACCAGCACCGGGACTCGGCTGGGTCATCATCGGCGGCGGTCGGGACCTTGTCCTCTTGCTCCTGCCGGCCGTCCGAGGCATAGCATTCCTATGAGCACCCATTCCCATCTCCTGTTCGAAGACGAGGCCCGCACGAAGCTCCTCGAAGGTGCCCGTACGCTGGCCGACGCGGTGCGACCGACCCTGGGACCCGAGGCCCGGTCGGTCCTCATCGAGAAGAAGTACGGCCAGCCGATCGTGTGCGACGACGGTGTGACGATCGCCAAGCAACTGCACTTGGAGGACCAGGACGAGAACCTCGGCGCTCAGATGCTCAAAGCGGCCGCTACCCGGACCGGCGATCTCCTCGGCGACGGGACGACCACGTCCACCTTGTTGGCGTACGCGATCTTCCGCGAAGGGCTCCGCAACGTGACGGCGGGGAGCTCGGCGATCAGGCTGAAGCGGGGGCTGGAACGGGGCCTGGAGGTCGCGGTCGACTCGCTGGCGAAACTCAGCCGACCGGTGGCCAACACCGCCGACACCGTGCACGTCGCGTCGGTTTCCGCCCACAACGACGAGCAGATCGGCCGCCTGGTCGCCGACGCCATCGATCGGGTCGGACACGACGGCGTCGTCGAAGTCGAGTCGGCTCAGGGCATCGAGACGACGCTGGAGGTGGTCGAAGGCCTGCAGTTCGACAAGGGCTACCTCTCCCCGTACTTCGTGACCGATCCCGAAGCGATGGAGGCGGTGCTCGACCGCCCGTCGATCCTGCTGATCGACAAGAAGCTGACCTCGATGGCGCCGTTGCTGCCGTTGCTCGATGCGGTGGTCCAGGCCGGGTTGCCGCTCGTGGTCATCGCCGAGACGATCGAAGCGGAGGCGCTGGCCACGCTCGTGGTCAACAAGATCCGCGGCACGATCTCCGTGGTGGGGGTGAAGGCCCCCGGCTTCGGTGAGCGCCGCCGAGCCATGCTCGACGACATCGCCGTGCTGACCAAGGGGATGCTGATCTCCGAGGATCTCGGTCAGACGCTCGAAACCGTCACGCTCGAAGATCTGGGGCGGGCCCGCCGCGTCATCGTGTCGAAGGATGCGACCACGATCATCGGCGGCGAGGGCTCGGCCGAGGCGGTACGGGCTCGCATCGACGAGCTCAAGCGTCAGATCGAGACCACCACCTCCGATTGGGACCGGGAGAAGCTGGAGGAACGGGTGGCCAAGCTGGCGGGCGGGGTGGCGATCATCAAGGTGGGAGCCACCAGCGAGGCCGAGGTGGCCAGGAAGAGGGACGCGTTCGACGACGCCATCAGCGCCACCAAGGCGGCTATCACCGAAGGTGTCGTGCCCGGCGGAGGGGTGGCGCTGGTCCGGGCGATGGACGACCTCGACGCGGCGATGGACGGCATGGGAGGTGACGAGCTGGTCGGCATGCGGGTCCTCCGGTCCGCTCTGGAGGTCCCGTGCCGTCAGATCGCGGCGAACGGCGGGCTCGACGCCGGAGTGGTCGTGCGCGACATCGCCGACGGTGAGGGCTTCTTCGGGCTCGATGCCCGAGACGGCGAGTACAAGCAGCTCGACGAGGCCGGCGTGCTCGACCCGGCCAAGGTGGTCCGCGTCGCGTTGGAGAACGCGGTCGGTGTCGCCGGCACCCTCTTGCTCGCCGAGGCCACGTTGACCGAGATCGAGGAAGAGGCACCAGCCCCACTGCCGCCGGATCTCGCGGGCATGTGATCCTCACCGGAGCCGAGACCTGCCACCGAGCTCCGGATCCATCGGCGGCGATGTCCTCAACTCCACGGCCGCGCGCCCGACAGAGGCCAAGAGGTCCCTGACCGACCGGACCGTTGGGAGAGCGACGAGTGGCGACGAGCGGGCCGATGAACCTGCGAGGCATGAGCATTGCCGCCGTCGTCTTGATGGCGGCGACCGGCCTGCTGAGCGTGCGGGCTCATGCCCAGGACTACCCGAGAACCTCCGACGAGCTGGTTGTGAGCGACCGGGCTCCAACCGCCGGTGCCACCGTCACGATTCAGGGCGGAGGCTGTGGCCCCGGGGCATCGGTTACGGTGATGACCGGCGATGGCTCACTCCTCGAGATGGGATCGGCCGACGCTGGCGGCGACTTCTCAGCTGATCTGGTGATCCCGGCCGCCGCTCCGGGCGGTGATCTCGAGATCGAGGCCGTCTGCGCTCGACTGGGCGGCGGTACCCACGTGCTCGCCGACGAGGTGACCCTCACCGCCGCCCCAATCGCTGGACCGCTCGAGGTCAGCACCGACGCTCCGGCCCCCGGGGCGACGGTGAGGGTCACCGGTGGGGGCTGTGCCCCGAACGCAACCGTGACGTTCGCCAACTCGGCGAACACCGTGTTCGTCACCGCGACCGCCGACACCAGGGGAGACTTCTCGAAAGCGGTCCCTGTGCCGACCCGCACCGAGGCCGGGCCGCTGAAGATCAACGCCAGTTGCTCGTCCGGGACGGAGACCCAAGTCCTCGGCGTGACGGTCAACGTCGTCGCCGCCCAGCCGGCGGTCCTGGCCTTCACCGGTCGCTCCGCCTGGACGACCGGCGTGCTGGCGACCGGCCTCGCCCTCGCAGCGTGGCTGCTGTTCCTCGTTGGGCGCCGAATCCGGAACGCCTAGTCGAAACCGCCTCTTCGATGGAGCTCGGACCGGACATACGCCTCGGCCGCTGGCGGGGCCCTGTGAGCCTCGTGATCGGGCTCATGGCGGTCGCCGGAGGCAACGTGGCGTTTCACCTCCTCGCCGGACGGTTCCTCGGGGCAGCCGAGTACGGCTCGCTCAGCGCCATGCTGGCGATCCTCGTCGCTCTCGCCGTGCCGGCTGGTGCGATCCAGGTAGCCCTCACCGCTGAAGCGAGCCGCATCGATCGGCGGGATCGGCGGATCGGCTTCGGGCCGGCCCTCGTGCAGTTCACGGCAGCCGGTTGCCTGGTGGCCTCGACCCTGGTCGTTGCGGGGCCATGGGTCAACTCCTACCTCGGGCTCGGCGGTGCCGTCTCGCCTCTCCTGGTCGGCTTGTTCTTCATACCAGCACTCGCCGGGCTCGTTCTGCGATCGGTGCTGCTCGGTCGTGAGCACTATCTTCGGCTCGCCGTCGTACTCGTCGGCGGCACATGCCTCCGACTCGTGGGCGGTGCGGTGCTGTTGAGTCTCCGGCCAACCAGCGGCGTGGCGTTGTTCACCATGCTGGTGTCGGAGGTCGTGACAACGCTCGCTCTCCTCGTTGCCGCTCGATTGGCTCCTCAACCCGAGGCCGTCGCCTGGGATCTGCGGATCCGCTGGTCGGAACTGGTCGGTGGGGTGGTCGCGTTCGCCGGATTCTGGCTCGTGGTCGGAATCGACACGGTGCTGGCTCGTCACCACTTCGTCGCCACCGAGGCGGGGGCCTATGCCGCCGCCGCCCTCGCCGCTCGCACGGTGCTCTACGCGCCGCAGTCGATCATCACGGCCGCCCTTCCCCGCTACTCGCTCGAAGGCGCAGCGGCCCGGCACGCACTGCGGGCGTCGTTGGTCAGCAGCCTCGTGGTCGGGTTGTGTGGCGTGCTGGTCGTGATGGTCGCAGCCGAGCCCCTACTCGAGCTGGTCCTGGGGCAGACCTACGACGTCTCGGCAGCGACGGTCGCCTCGCTGGCTGTGGCCGCCCTGTGGGCGGCCCTGCTCAGCGCACTCATCAACTACCACCTGGCCAAGGGTTCGCTGCTGGCGGCGAATGCTCCGTGGCTCGGGTTCGCCGTGGTCGTCGTCGGTGGCAACCGCGTCACGGGCTCCGTTGCCCTGTCGATGCTCGTCCTGGCCGCCATGCTGGTCGCTGCGCTGGCGGCCGCCGCGCCACTCATCAAGCCGTTGGCCAGGCCTGCTGGTCTGGCCTCACGCACACCGGCCTCCCTCACACCGGCCTCACTCGATCTGTCGATCGTCGTGCCGGTGTACAACGAGGGCGAAACCGTAGCTGCCACCGTTAAGCGAATTGCCGAGGTAACGGCGGGACTGCTCGTTTCGAGCGAGATCATCGTCGTCGACGATGGCTCGGTCGACGCCACGTCCAAGTCGGTAGAGAAACTGTCGCTCGACGCGGTCCGGGTACTGCGACTCGAGACCAATCACGGCAAGGGCCGTGCAGTGCGATCGGGGATGGCGTCGGCCAGAGGTCGAGTCATCGGGTTCATCGACGGCGACGGTGACATCGACCCCACGCATCTTCGCGTGCTGTACGGCGACCTGCTCCGGTTCGGGTCCGACGGCACCATCGGATCCAAGAGGCACCGAGGCTCCATTGTCACCGCCACCCGGTCACGCCGCGCCCTGTCGACGGTCGGGCAGCTGCTCACGCGCTGGCTCTTCGACGTTTCGGTCAAGGACACCCAGGTCGGGGTGAAGCTGTTCAGGCGCGAGGTGGTCCTCGACGTGCTCCCGCGAACCAAGGTGGACGGGTACCTGTTCGACCTTGAGTTCCTGGCCATTGCCGCGTCGCGAGGCTGGCGTCACTTCATCGAGTGTCCAGTCCGACTCCGTGGCAACGCCAACAGCACGATAGGGCCGGTGAAGATCGTCCAGACGGTCTGCGATCTGGTGGCCTTCGCCTGCCGGCTGCGCTTCGGATCCGACGATCCGACGATCCGACGACCCGCCGATCAGGCTGCGGTGGCGTCGTGAAGATCGCGCTGTTCAACTGGAGGGACCGTGCCAACCCGCGCAGCGGCGGGGCCGAGGTGTTCACCGAGGAGATCCTGCGGCGCTGGGTCCGGTGGGGTCACTCGATCACCCTGGTCTCGAGCGGCGTCCGCGGTCGGAACGACGACGAGCTGGTCGACGGGCTCCGTCACGTACGACGAGGGGGTCCATTCGGCGTCTACCGGGCCGCTCGTCACTGGTGGGAGAGGACGGGGCGCTTCGAGGGCTACGACCTCGTGATCGATGAAGTCAACACCCGGCCCTTCGGTTGTCACCGTTGGGTCGGGAACATCCCGGTCGTGGCCCTGATGCACCAGCTGGCCAGGGAGGTCTGGTTCTTCGAGCTCCCCCTCCCGGCGGCGGCAGTCGGCCGGTATCTGCTCGAGCCAACATGGCTGCGCTCGATGCGCCACGTTCCGGTCATCACCGTGTCCGAGTCGAGTCGCCAATCGTTGGTCGAGGCTGGGCTGCAACGCGTCTCGGTCGTGCCGGAAGGGATCAACGACGTGACGTCGACGACGCCGATGATCAAGGACGCCACACCGACGGTGGTCTTCGTCGGGAGGATGACCTCGAACAAGCGGCCCGACCACGCGGTCCGGGCCGTCGAGATCGCCCGACGGTACATCCCCGACCTACGG
>JAOTYQ010000473.1 GCA_029861725.1 Acidimicrobiia bacterium
CGGGCCCGGCGGAGCTCCTCGCGGGCAGCATTGGACCGCCCGACGATCGTCGTGCCGTTCCGAACGCTGGCCTCGGCAGTGTCGGTCGCCGCCGGCGACGACCGGCAGCTCACCCGGATCATCAGCGAGCTGACCGACGTGCCCGCCGAATCGGCGAACGACACCGAGCCCCGCCTCGGCCTCGCCCGCCACTGGATCGAGATGTACGCCCCCGACGACGAGCGGATCACGGTCCGGGCCGACCCCGACACCGACCGGCTGGCGTCGCTCTCCAACGCCGAAGCGAATCAGATCAGTCTCCTGCTCCAACACCTCGATGATGACTGGACGCTCGAGGGTGCCCGGACGTTGGTCTACGGCGTGCCGAAGCTGGCGGCGGGACTGGCGATCGACACCCCCCCGACCGACGAGCTGAAGGTGGCGCAACGCAACTTCTTCAAGCTCCTCTACGAGCTGTTCCTGTCGGCCGACACCGGGCCCCGCATGCCAACGCTGCTGATGGCCCTGGGTCGGGACGAGGTCCGCCGCCTGCTCGGGGCCGGCTGATCCGCCGCGGCGGTCGCCGCCTTGCCCTCCTCCGCTCACCGTGGGCTACGTTTGCGTCAGTACCACGAGCACAGGGGGTTCCAGAGATGGGCGTTGACCGGTTTCCCGTGGAGGAGAGCCACATTCTGATGTTCGCACGCAGCATCGGCGACGCGAACCCGATCTATTCCGATCCCGAGTATGCGGCCGGGACCGAGGTCGGCGGCATCGCCGCCCCACCCACCTTCGTGCAGGCCAGCGCCCAGTTCGACCCTGATTACTTCCTTCGGCCCAAGATCGGCGAGCCGTGGTTCGGCTCTGGCAAGGATCCGACCGGGATCAAGCCCGAGAAGGAGAAGTCATCCGGTGGTGGTGGTGGGGGAGGGGGCCTCCACGCCGAGCAGCACTACGAGTACCACCGGCCGCTCCGCGCCGGCGAGGTGTTGACCGCCACGGTGAAGCAGGGCGAGACCTGGGAGAAGGAGGGCCGGCGAGCCGGCAAGCTCGTGTTCTCCGAATCGATAACCGAGTACCGCAACCAGGACGGCGAGCTCGTCGTCACCGCTCGCGGCGTCGGCGTTCGGACCGAGCGCCCCGTCGAGAACTAGTGGCACCACTAGTGCGACGGTACGGCGGCTCGCGCGAACCCGCAGGGTTCCTGGAGTTCGGCCTTCGGCCGGATGTCCCCGAACCTGACACAATCGTGAACATCCAATCGACCAGGCGAGCCTAGGCAGCCAGGAGGAAACGAACGATGGCTCTTTCTACGAAAGACGTGACGGTCGGCCAGACCTTCGAGCAGCTGCTCGTCGAGGACCTCAAGCGAACCCAGCTCGTGCAATACGCCGGTGCCTCCGGCGATTACAACCCGCTCCACACCGACGAGGTCTTCGCCAAGGAGGTGGCGGGCTACCCCACCGTCTTCGCCCACGGGATGCTGACGATGGGCATGACCGGGCGGGTCCTGACCGACAACCTCGGCGACGGGCGGCTCCTGAGCTACGGCGGTCGCTTCACCTCCCAAGTCTTCCCCGGCGACACGCTCACCGCCACCGCAACGATCGAGTCGATCGAGGCCGGCGACGACGGTCCGGTGGCTCACCTGACGGTGTCGACGACCAACCAGGATGGGGTGGTCGTCTTCTCCGGTCAGGCGACCGGGCGGCTCGACCCCTGAGCTCGTCGCCGGGCGATTACCCGGAGGAATGGGAGACCCACGCTGTCCTCAGCGACGGCGCGACGATCGAGATCCGTCCGATCCGGCCCACCGACCGTGAGCTCCTCGATGCGTTCCACGGGCGCCAGTCGCGTGAGAGCATCTATCTCCGCTACTTCCGCTACCGTCCCGAGCTGAGCGAGAAGGAGCTCGACTACTTCACCCAGGTCGACTACGTCGACCGGATGGCGTTCGTCGCCATCCTCGGCGAGGAGCTCGTCGCTGTGGCCCGCTACGAGGAGGTCACCGGTACCGATCGCCCGGAGGTCGCGTTCTTCGTCGATGATCGCCACCACGGTCGCGGCATCGGCACCCTGCTGTTCGAGTACCTGGCCGCGGCCGCCCGCAGCCGGGGCCTGGCCGGGTTCACCGCCACCGTCCTCCCTGAGAACTACCGGATGCTCGGCCTCTTCAAGCGGGCCGGGTTCGACGTGAAGACCTCGTTCGACGGCGGCGTCATCGGCGTCGACATCGATCTGTCGATCACGAACGAGACCGTCGACGCGATCGCCCGCCGCCATAGCCGGGCGAGGTCCCGGTCGGTCGCTCGGCTCCTCAATCCGTCGAGCGTGGCGGTGGTGGGGGCCGGCCGCACATCGGGCTCGGTCGGCCACGAACTGCTCCGGCAGATCGTCGCCGGGGGATTCACCGGCGACATCTTCCCCGTCAACCATGCCGCCGAGGAGGTACTCGGCCGCCGATGCTGGACGTCGCTCACCTCGATCGGGGCTCCGATCGATCTCGCAGTGGTGGCGGTCCCGGCAGCCTCGGTCGAGCGGGTGGTGATCGATGCGGTCGACGCCGACGTCGGTGGACTGCTCGTCGTGTCGTCGGGTTTCAGCGAGGCCGGGGTCGACGGGGCCGACCGTGAGCGGCGCGTGGTGTCGATGGCCCGGAGCAACGGGATGCGCCTCATCGGGCCCAATTCGTTCGGGCTGGTCAACACAGCACCGGAAACACGGCTGCGGGCGCTCTTCCTCCCCGTCGGTCCCGAAGAAGGACCGGTCGCGCTGCTGTCACAGTCCGGGCCGTTGGGCGCTGGGGTGCTGGAGCACATGCGGGCGGCGAGGGTCGGGATGTCGTCGTTCGTGGCGGTGGGCAACCGGGCGGACGTGTCGGTCAACGACGTTCTCGACTACTGGCTCGACGACGACGCAACCGCGGTCGCGCTCCTTTATGTCGAGAACTTCGGCAACCTGCGGAATTTCGCCCGCACCGCCCGAGCGGTGGCGGCCCGTAAGCCTGTCGTCACCGTCCGACCGCCGGATGAGCACCTGGTCGAGCTCCTGGCCCAGTCGGGGGTCGTGTTGGTCGACAGCGTCGCCGAGATGGCCGATGTCGCCCGGGTGGCCGCCGGTCAACCAGTCCCGGCCGGGCAGCGGGTCGTCGTCGTGTCGAACACCGCATCGGTGGCCCGGCTGGCTGCCTCGGCGTGTCGCCGGTACGGGCTCGAGGTGGTCGTGCCCGGCGGCATCGATGCCTCGCCGCCGGCTCGGGTCCGAGCCGACCAGGTCGTCCTCGTCGGCGACGTCGACACCATCTCGGCCGACGACCGCCAGCCACCGGACTACGAACGCGTCTTGGCGACCGCTGCGGTCAGCGCCGATGTCGACGCCGTGCTGGTGGCGCTCGTCCCCACCTTCGATCTCACCATCGGCGAGCTGTCGTCGCTCCTCGGCCGGATCGATCGGTCGATCGACAAGCCCCTCGTGGCCACCGGCCTCGTCGGCGAGGACCGCCTATCGGTGCCGGGGCTCCCTGTCTTCGAGTTCCCCGAGGAGGCCGCCCGAGCCCTCGGTGCTCTGGCCGCCTACGGCGGCTGGCGCCAGGCCAACTCCGGCGACCGGCAACCGATGGGTGAGGATCAGGTCGAGGAGCTGGCGACGATGGTGCGCCCGGCGCTGGTGGCGCACCTCCACGACCGCGGCAACGATGCCGACACCACGATCACGTTGCTGTCGGAGGCGGCACCATCGATGGTCGACGCTCTCGACATCCCGGTGGCCGATTGGCGGGTGGTCGAGCGGACGGCGGACCTACCGACGGCCGCCGCCGCCCTCGGCTATCCGGTGGTGCTCAAGGGTGGCGGGATAGCCGGGCGGACGGTCGGTGAGGCCGGCGGAGCGGCGATCGATCTCCACGACGAGACGGAGCTGCTCGGTGCGTTCGACCGGATGGTCGTCGCTCGGGGCGCCACGATGGTGCCGGCAATCCTGCAGCGCATGATCGCTTCGACCGGCAACGCCCGCATCGAGCTGGTCCAAGACGTCGACCTCGGCGCCTTCGTCCGCCTCGGTATCGGCGGGGCGGTCGGCACGTCGGTCGCGCCGGCGGCCCGCCGGTTCCTGCCGCTGATCGAGGGCGAAGAGCACGCCCTGGCCTCGAAGCTGGCGACCGCGGTGCCACTCGACGGCGACGCCCGGGCGGTCGTGGCTCGGATCATCGCCCGGTTGGCCGCGGTGGCGGCCGCCGTGCCGGAGCTGGCTCGGGTGGTTCTGGACCCGGTGCTGATCGGCGGGACGGCTACTGCCGTCGGCGACCTGACCGTGACGCTCCGGCAGTGGCGCCACGATCCCCTCGGCGAGGTCCGCCGGCTCTGAGCACTCTAGAGTGGCGGGCCATGCGCGCAGTTGTCCTCGAAGCCCACGGCGATCCCGACGTCCTCCAGATCCGTGACATCCCGGCCCCCGAGGCCGGAGCCGAGGACGTCCTGGTCGACGTCGTCACTACCGCCCTCAACCGGGCCGACCTGCTCCAGCGACGAGGTCTGTATCCCGGGCCCTCGGCGGAGCACGAGGTCCCCGGCATGGAGTTCTCCGGACGGGTGGCGGCCGTCGGCCGTGCCGTCAGCGCCTGGACCGTCGGCGATGAGGTCATGGGTATCGTCGGTGGTGGCGCCTACTCTGAACAGCTCGTCATCCACGAGCGACAGCTGATGCCGGTCCCCGCCACGGTCGCGGTGGCCGACGCCGCTGCCATCCCCGAGGTGTTCCTCACGGCGTTCGATGCGCTGGTGGTGCAGGGTGGGCTCACGTCGGGCCGTTGGGCCCTCGTTCATGCGGGCGGCTCCGGTGTCGGGACCGCAGCCATACAGATCGCCAAGGCGATCGGAGCCCGGATCGTCGTGACCGCTTCGGCGTCCAAGCTCGACCGCTGCCGAGACCTGGGAGCCGATGTCGCCGTCGAC
>JAOTYQ010000474.1 GCA_029861725.1 Acidimicrobiia bacterium
CGACGGTGACGGGCGGACACCCCTCCGACGAACAGCATGACGTGCGATGGACCGCTCGCCGCCCGATTCGCCCAAATTTCCAACCTCGACCAGCTCGGTAGTCTCGGCGGATGGCCCACGGCACGCACGATCACGATCACGATCCTCGCAATGACGAGGTGCTGATCCGCATCAACGACGACCTCGTTCCCCGGGCCCGGGCAGTGGTGTCCGTGTTCGACTCCGGCTTCCTGCTCGGCGACGGTGTATGGGAGGGCCTCCGCATCGTGCATGGTCGGCCCCTCTTCCTCGACCAGCACCTCGACCGCCTCTTCGAGGGGGCGGCTGCGATCGACCTCGACATCGGCCGGAGCCGCGACGAGCTGGCCGCGATGTTGGCCGACACGCTCGCCGCCAACGGCATGAACGATGCCTCTGCGGCCGACGATGCCGTCCACGTCCGACTCATGATCACCCGCGGGACGAAGTCGACGCCGTACCAAGACCCGCGCTTCACGGTCGGCCCGCCGACGATCGTGATCGTCTGCGAGTACAAGGCCCCGGCAGAGCGGACGGTGACCGACGGGATCCGACTGTTCACCGTGCACGTCCGCCGGGGCCGGCCCGACGTGCAGGATCCGGGACTCAACACCCACTCGAAGCACAACTGCATCAGCGCCTGCATCCAGGCGGCGAAGGCCGGCGCCGACGAAGCGCTCATGCTCGACCCCCACGGCTTCGTGGCCACCTGCAACTCGACCCACTTCTTCATCGTCCGCAACGGGGAGGTGTGGACGTCGACCGGTGACTACTGTCTCGCCGGCATCACGAGGGCCAACGTCTTGGACCTCTGCGCCGAGCACGGGCTCGTTGCCAGGGAGCGCAACTTCAGCCTCGCCCACGTCTACGGCGCCGACGAGGCGTTCGTCACCGGTACGTTCGCCGGGGTGGCCCCCGTGACCGAAGTCGACGGCAGGGTCGTCGGTGACGGGCGGCGAGGGCCGATGACCGAGCGCCTCCAGAGCCTCTACCGGCAACTGGTCGAGCGGGACGTCGCCGCCGCGTCCACCCCGCCCCGATGACGGTCCGCATCGCGATGTGGTCGGGGCCCCGCAACCTGTCGACGGCATTGATGCGCTCGTGGGAGAACCGAGAAGACACAGTCGTCCTCGACGAGCCGCTCTACGCCCACTACCTCGCGGTGACCGGACTCGACCACCCCGGGCGGGACGAGATCATCGCCGACGGGCCCGTCGATGCCGGCGAGGCGATCGGCCGATGCCTGGGCCGTCTCCCGCCCGGTGTGGCCATCAGTTACCAGAAGCACATGAGCCACCACCTCCTGCCCGACCTCGATCGGGATTGGCTCGACGAGGTACGCAACCTGCTCCTGATCCGCCATCCGGTTCGGGTGCTCGCCTCCTACACCCGGGTGCGGGACGACGTGACCCTGACCGATCTCGGGCTGCCCCAGCAGCTCGAGCTGGCCGAGCGGGCCGAGCTGATCATCGACGCCGGCGACTTCCTCGGCGACCCCGAGCGGTACCAGCGCGCGATCTGCGCCCACCTCGGCATCCCGTTCAGCCCGGCAATGCTTCGCTGGCGGGCCGGGCCGCGGGCGAGCGATGGCCGCTGGGCTCGTCACTGGTACGCCGCGGTCGAGGCGTCGACCGGGTTCGCCGCCACCGCCGACGACGGGCCGGGCTCGGACGACCCGGGGCGGCTGCCCGGGCACCTGCACGCCTTGGCCGAGGAGGCGCTCGGGCTCTACCGCACCCTCGCCGCCGGCCGCTTGCGCCTCTGAGCTGGGCGGTTCTCCCCTCGGAACCGTTGGCGCGGCTGGTTGGCACCCGGGGGTCGACACGACACGATGAGGTGGTGCAACCACTTCTCGTCATCATGGCCGCCGGCCTGGGAAGCCGCTTCGGGGGCGTCAAGCAGCTCGCCCGCGTTGGGCCAGCCGGTCAGGCGATTCTCGACTTCTCCATCCAAGACGGCCGAGCCGCGGGCTTCGGGGAGGTCGTGCTGATCGTGCGGAGCGATATCGAGGACGATGTCCGGGCCCACATCGTCGGGCAGCACGGTGATCTCCCCGTCACCTTCGTGCGCCAGGACGAGCTCGGTCCGCCGCGGGAGAAGCCGTGGGGCACGCTCCACGCCATCGTGAGCGGCTCCAAGGCGATCGACGGTCCGTTCGCAGTGATCAACGCCGACGACTACTACGGACCACGATCGTTCGAGCTGGCCGCCGAGTGCCTGCGCACGATCGAGCCAGGGCAGGCGGCCAACGTCGCGTTCCAGATCGGCCACACCGTCCCACCGTCGGGGGCGGTGACCAGAGCCGTGACGGAGGTGGCCGACGGCTATCTCCGGGCGATCGTCGAGACCGATGGCTGTGAGCGGCTCGCCGACGGTCGGCTGTCGGCCGGGGGCGAGATCGTGCCGGCCGAGACCCCGGTCTCCATGAACTTCTGGTGCTTCGATCGCTCGGTGCTCGACGACTTCGACGAGCGGTGGCAGGCGTTCTACGCCGCCAACGGCAAGAACCCGCTGGCCGAGTGCCAGCTCCCGACGGTCGTCGGTGAGCTCAGGGACGACGGCCGGCTCCGGGTGAAGGTCGTCTCGTCGGCGGAGCAGTGGATCGGGATCACAAACCCCGACGATCTCGACCTGGCCCGGGGAGCCCTTGCCGACCGCTGAGGTCGGCAAACAGGCTCACAACGACAGCGCTGCGTCCGACTGGGGGACGGAGCCGGGACGACCCGCATCTCGGCTCGTGAGAGAAATCCACCCCACGAGGACGAATCATGTCTCGACCCGCCGTCGATCCGGTCGCGCCCGGCCCCCGCCGCGACCGGACCCTGCTCGCATCCAGCTCGCTCGCGGCGACGGTGCTCGCCGCCATGGTCTACGCAACGGCGCTGGGCCCGGCTGAGGCGGTCGCTGCACCGCGGGAGGCCGACGCCCTGGCGGTCGTCCAGATCTCCCTGCTGCACGAGGATTCGGTGATCGAGCAGACCGAACCGGCCCCTGGCGTGATCGACCACGGCCACGAGGAGGTCGTCCTGGCATCGGTCACCGTCGGCGCCGACGCGCCGATGCGGCTGGTCCCCCGACACGGCGCGGTGGAGATCGTCGACCTCGCCTATCCGGTCGACGTCGCCGGCGTCGCCGTGAGCGAGAACGGGGCCCAGACCCCGGTCAACACCGCCGGCTTCGAATCGGCCGCCGCCCGGGCGCTAGCGTCCCACGACCTGCGCGACTACATCCGGGCCGACCACCTCAGCCGCCCCGGCACCGAGTGGGGGCACGACTTCGATCTCGTCTTCGACGCTCCGCTTCTCGCTGGCGACGGGCTTCTCGTCGTCGAGCGGAACGGCAATTCCCGGGCTCGCCTTACCCCCCTGGGTGCCGATGGTCACCCCCTGAGCGACGGGGCCGCGCTGACCGTCGACGGATCGGGCTGGAACACCGGCTTCGCCCCCGGCGACAGGACTCCGGCCCAGCCGTTGCACGTCAACGTCGTCGACGTTGCTGCATTCCTCGGCGATGGGCCCGGCGCTGCGGTGCACGGTGTCCGGGTCGACAACGACGACGAGGCCGACCTCAAGCTGCTCCCACTCGTGGTCGAGGGGACCGCCGGACCGCTGGCTCCCAGCGCCGGCCAGGTCGATCCCAGCCCGCTGCCGGCGACCGCCGGCGGACACGGAGCTATCGCCGTCCTCAAGCAAGTCTACGTCGGCCACGACGGCGGTGCCGGGTGCGACCGCGCCGCCAGCTATGCCGAGGCCGGACAGGACGACGCGGTCACGTACTGCTTCACCGTCACCAACACCGGGACGGCGCACCTGGCCGACATCGTTGTCGCCGACCCCCTCGCCGGCGGAACCCCGACGCTGGTGGCGGCCGACTCGGTGCCGCTCGCTCCCGGGGACTCGGCCCGGTACCACCTCGAGGCGACCCCGCCTCCGGACGACGCCGACGGCTACCTCGACGACACGTATATCAACACCGCCACGGTGACGGCGACGCCTGTCGATGGTGCCGGAGAACCGGTGGACGGGGCCGTACCGGTCATGGCGACCGGCGAAGCGGTGGTCTTTCCGGCCGAGGGCGAGCACGTCCCCAGCCCCGATGTGTCACTCGTCGTCTCGGTCTATCCCGGCTCCGATGCAGGAGCTGCCTGCCCGGCGGCGAAGTCCACCGTCGTCGGCCTCGGGGCCCCAGTGACGTTCTGCTTCACCGTGACCAACACCGGCAACACCCATCTCGACTCGATCGATCTCACCGACCCGGCGCTGGACGCAACGCCGACCCTGCTGCGAGCCGACTCGCAACCGCTGGCACCGGGCGACTCCGCCCACTACTACGTCGAATCGACCGGACCGGCCGCCCTCGGCGCCGGGCTCTTCACCGCAACGGCTGTCACCGCCAACGCAGTCGACGCCACGGGCGCAGACCTCGTCGGCCTGGCCGACGTCACCAGCAGCGACGACGCCCAGGTCACCTCCCCGAGGCCACCGGCGGAGGGGACGCCGTCGGTGACCGACGATCCCGCCGACCAACCCCAGGCCGCCACCGAGCCGCAGGCCGGTGCAGCATCGGCGGCTCCGTCCGGCACCCAAACGACCGGATCCGGCTCGGCCGAGGCTGTCACCGAGCTCGCCTACACCGGCTGGGAGACGTGGGCGGTCGCCGTCGTTGGCGTTCTGCTGATCGTCGGTGGCTGGCTGCTGCTCCACCCGGGGGCGACGCTGCCGGTTCCGGCCCGCCCCCGCGCTGGCCGACCTCCGGCCAGGCCCGGGTCGCAGTGAGCGTCTAGCGCGGCACGAGGAGTTCCGGACAACCCCGCCGGAGGCCGATCCCCTAGGCTTGGCGCCGATGTCGAGGTCACGGTCGGAGGCGATGCTCGTCACCTCCTGGGTGATGACCGTGTCGACGTT
>JAOTYQ010000046.1 GCA_029861725.1 Acidimicrobiia bacterium
CTCACCCCCGCCGCGAGCGGCCCGGGCCCGACCTGTCGAAGATGCTCGACTAAGAAGGAGCCGCGGGGCGGCTCCTTCGCGAACCTCCTCCGCCATGAGCGGCCCGGGCCCGATCTGTCGAAGATGCTCGACCAAGGCCGAGCCGCGGGGTGTGGGGAGCGTCAGGTTGGGCGATGTGTCCGCTCGGGGGCGCTTGTCTATGGTTGGGACGTGCCAGCCGCCGACGACCCGCCGAACAGTGCGACAACGAGCCACCCGAACGACCGCCAGCGGTTCGGGCTGCGCGATGCCTATGGCGTCAGCACCCCCGCCGAGAACGCCGAGCTCTACCGTCGGTGGGCGCCCACCTACGAAGACGACTTCATGGCCGGGCACGGTTACGTCTACCACCGCGAGGTGGCGGCGGTGTTCGCCGAGGTGGCCGACGACTCCGACGGACCCGTGCTCGATGTGGGGTGCGGCACCGGTGTCGTCGGCGACGAGATCGTCCGGCTCGGACGCTGGGCGGTCGACGGGCTCGACCTGTCGCCGGAGATGTTGGCGCTGGCGGCCGAGAAGCGGAACCTGGCTGGTGAGCCGGCCTATGGTCACCTGATCGAGGCCGACCTCACCGAGTCGCTCGACATCGGTTCGGCAACCTACGGCTCCGTCGTCAGTGCCGGAACGTTCACCACCGGTCACGTCGGCCCGGAGTCCATCGCCGAGCTGGCCCGGATCGTCCGGCCCGGTGGGCTGCTCGTGCTCGGGGTGAACAGCCGGTTCTTCGCCGCTGCGAACTTCGAAGGCCACCTGGCCGAGTGGCTCGAGTCCGGGATGTTCGCGTCGGTCACCCAGCGGGTCGTGCCCGTCTACGAGCGCGCCGATCACGAGCACGGCTCCGACACCGCTCACGTGATCGTTGCCCGCCGGCCGGCGGCCTGATCTTCCTCGGATCTTTCTGTATCACCGGAGGCGCACGCTCCTCTGGTTGTATGCGTCAGCGCATCGTGGTGAGGCGCCGACGCACTGCGGCGAAGAGCGGTAGGTCAGGAGGGAGGCCTACCGCTCTTACGTAGTCCGCCATCCCCAGACCATTCCCAGCCGCCATCAGCCGCCCTCCCGGTCGGGCGGGCACAGGCACCCTGGCACCGAGCGCATAGAGTTAATGTCGATGGATGACGTTGAGGGACAAGTCCTGGCGGCCCGTCGAGGTGATCCAGCAGCCTGGAAGGAGCTGGTTGACGGGCACACCGGCCTCGTGTGGAGCGTCGTTCGGGGTTTCCGGTTCGACGAGGAGACGTCGAAGGATGTCTTCCAGACCGTCTGGCTCAAGCTCGCAGAGAACCTCGACCGGATCCGCGAACCGGCCAAGCTTGCCGGGTGGCTCGGCCAGACCACACGTAATGAGTGCGTCGGGATCGTCCGCCAGCGGGGCCGGGTCCTACCCGTGGAGGAGGTCGCCGAGCTCGGGGAGCCCGTCGACGCTTCCGGCGTAACGATTCCCGAGCCCGGCGAACGGCTCGAGCGGGAGGAGAGCCGAGCTGCGGTGGCGGCTGCCTTCGACCGGTTGCCGGACCGCTGCCAGCGGCTCCTCCGGCTGTTGCTCGTCGACCCGCCGGTCAGCTACGAACAGATCTCCGAGCTGCTCGACATCCCGGTCGGCAGCATCGGCCCGACCAGGGCCCGCTGCCTCGAGAGCCTGCGCTCGTCGCCGGAGATATTCCGTATCAGCGGAGGGCTGCCCTCGTCATGACAGCACCTATGAACGACGACAAGCTTCTGTCCCTCCTCGGCGAGTCGCTGGCCGATGACCGTCCGTCAGCCGACGCCATCGAGGCCGCGTATGCGGCCTTCGGCTGGCGCACACTCGACGCCGATCTGGCGCAGCTGATCGAGGACAGCCAGGTCGAGGTCGTCGGGTTCCGCGATGCAGCCTTCTCTCGGATCGTCGCCTACGAGACCGACCTGGGCACGATCGAGGTCTCGATCGACAACGACCGCTTCCAAGCCGAGATCGCCCCGGTCCCGACGAAGCTGGTGCTTCGCCGCACCACCGACAGCCGGGAGCTGCCGCTCGACGACGCCGGGCGGGCCTCCGCCTCAGGTGTCTCCGGGCCGGTCCGCTTCGAGATCTTCTGGACGGGCGGCTCCGCCCTGACTCCCTGGCTCACGCTGTAGCCAACCTGAGCTTCTACACTCATGTCCGGCGAGCCCGGACCGGCACGCTCGCCGGGGAGGATCAGATGAAGCTCACGAAGCTCTTGGCGTTGCTGTTCGCGTTTGCCCTCGTCGTTGCGGCGTGTGGCGACGACGACACTGCGACCACCACCGACGATGGCGCGGCGGCAGCAGGCTGTGAGCCGTTGCCGACGAAGACCGACGGCGTTCTGACCGTCGCCACTGGCGAGGTGGTGTTCCCGCCGTGGATGATCGACGACGACCCGACCAGCGAGCAGGGCTTCGAATCGGCGCTCGTGTACGCGGTGGCAGCCGAGCTCGGCGTCGACACCGTCGACTGGGTCCGTACCGGATTCGACGAGGCCATCGCCCCCGGTGAGAAGAGCTACGACTTCAACATCCAGCAGTACTCCATCACCTCCGATCGCGACGAGGTCGTCGACTTCTCCGACGGCTACTACGTGGTCGAGCAGGTCATCATCGGCGCAGCCGACGGCTCCGTCGCCGGAGCGACCTCGATAGCAGACCTGGCAGATGTCCAGCTCGGGGCCGCGATCGCCAGCACCAGCCTCGACTACATCGAGTCCGAGATCGACTCGAGCTCGGTCCCGCTCGCCTTCGACGACAACGCTGCGGCCAAGTCGGCGTTCGAGGCCGGCCAGGTGGATGGCATCGTCTTCGACCGGCCGACCGCCTACTACATCACCTCGGTCGAGATCCCCGAGGCGTCGATCATCGGCGTCCTGCCCCGGGCCGGTGGCGCCACCGAGGAGCTCGGGATGCTGTTCGAGGAAGGCAGCCCGCTCGTCGAATGCGTCAACGAGGCGCTGACCACGCTGCGGGACAACGGCACGATCGAGGGGCTGGAGGACGAGTGGCTCAACGAGGGCGGTGCGATCCCCACGCTCACCAACTGAGCGGGCCGGGTTGAGGGCCCGCCCGACGTGAGCTCCAAGTACCGCGAGGAGGGCGCCAGGGGCGCCCTGATCGCCGCGGTGTCGACCGTCGTGGTGTTCGGCGCCTTCATCGTGCTGGTGCTCGTCAGCCCCAACTGGCCGCGGGTCCGCGATCAGTTCTTCAACCCCGAGGACTTCCGGGCGGCCGCTCCTGCCGTGCTGCGGGGCTTCTGGCTGAACCTCCGCATGTTCGGCTGGGCCGTGGTCGCGATCCCGCTGGTCGCTCTCGTGGTCGCCGTGATGCGAAGCCTGCGGGGACCGGCGTTCCTCCCGGTCCGGCTCCTTGCGATCGCCTACACCGACATCTTCCGCGGCATCCCCGTGATCCTGACGATCCTCGTGCTCGGCTTCGGCGTGCCCGCCCTCGACCTTCCGGGGCTGACCAACTCGGCCCTCTTCTGGGGGGTGACGGCCCTGACCCTCTCGTACTCGGCCTACACCGCCGAGATCTACCGCTCCGGGATCGACGCCGTGCCCGAGTCGCAGCGGGCCTCGGCCAGGGCCCTCGGGCTCACCCAGCTCCAGGCGCTCCGCTACGCCATCCTGCCCCAGGCGATCCGGAACGTGATCCCGGCGCTGATGAACCTCGTCGTCGCCCTCCTCAAGGACGTGGCCCTCGTGTCGGTGCTCGGTGTCCGGGAGGCGGTGCGGGAGGCCGACATCTACAAGGCCCGCACGTTCAACTACACCGGCTTTCTCGTCGCCACCGCGCTCTTCCTGGCGGTCAGCATCCCGCTCACCCGGTTCGTCGATTGGTATGCCGCCCGCGACCGGGCGATCCGGTCTCAGACGTCGGTGTAGGGCGGGGAGGTCTCGGCGATGAAGCTCGTGCTCGACGATGTGTACAAGGCGTTCGGGTCGCTCCAGGTGCTCGCCGGGTTCGACCTGACGGTGGCCGAGCACGAGGTCGTCTGCCTGATCGGGCCGTCGGGATGTGGCAAGTCGACCGTGCTGCGCTGCATCGACCTGCTCGACGAGATCGACAGCGGCCGGATTCTCCTCGACGACCTCGATATCGCCGCCAGGGGCGTCAACGCCAACGACGTGCGGCGGCGGATCGGCATCGTGTTCCAGTCGTTCAACCTGTTCCCCCACCTCGACGTGCTCGACAACGTGACGCTCGGGCCCCGCCGGGCCCACGGCGTGCCCCGACGGGAGGCGGAGGACCGGGCCCGAGCCCTGCTCGACCGATTCGGGCTGGCCGACAAGGCCGACGACTACCCGAACAAGCTCAGCGGCGGCCAGAACCAGCGCGCCGCCATCGTCCGGGCCCTGATGGTGGAGCCCGAAGTGCTCCTGCTCGACGAGATCACCTCGGCTCTCGACCCGGAGCTCGTCGGCGAGGTCCTGGCCGCGATCCGCGACCTGGCCGAGCGGGGCCTGACGATGGTGCTGGCCACCCACGAGATGGGCTTCGCCCGCGACGTCGCCAACCAGGTCTGCTTCCTCGACGGTGGGCGGGTGCTGGAAGCCGGTCCGCCAGAGGCGGTCTTCGGCGACCCAACCGAGGACCGCACCAAGCAGTTCCTCACTCGGGTGCGCACCGCCGGCCGCCTCTAGGGGACTGCCTCGCCGAGATTGGATGAGTTGACCGCATCTCCTGCGGTCAACTCATCCAAGAAGCCTGCGTCCAAGCGCTGGAGGATCAGTCGCTGCGGTAGCTGGCCGCCTGCTGTCGCAACATCTCGGCGATGGTTGGGATGTCGCCCAGGTTGGCCGCCAGCTCCCGGCGGGCGATCGTGTCGACCCGAACCTCGGTGTCGGCTCGGACCCGGGCGGCGCGCTGACCGGTCGACCCCGGCGGGGCCAGCACCGCCAGCTCGCCGTAGCAGTCGCCGGCGGCGAGGTCGGCGACGTGCTCGTCGTCGAGCCACACGCTCGCCTTCCCTTCCAGCAGCACCCCGATCGTTGCACCGAAGTCGCCCTGACCGACGATGTCCTCCCCGGCTGCGACCCTGAGTGGTATGGCAAGGGTCGCCAACGCGTCGCGCTCGGGCATCGGGCAGGAGGCGAACAGCCTTGCGTCGCCGGCATTCCTCACGGGGTTCGACATGGCGAACATCGTCGCGCGCCTCGTTGGCCACGGCCAGCGTCCTCCGGTGTTTGACCTGGTCGGCCGGGGCAAACTAGAACGATATGTTTCGTATCCGATCGACGAGGACCGAGGGTCAATGCCCATGCCGCAGGTGGGGTTCTTCAACGGGCTGAGCGACGATCAGGAGCGCGAGCTGCGCACCATGATGACTCGGCGCCGTTTCGAGCGGGGCGAGGTCGTGTTCCATCAGGGCGATCCAGGGGCCTCGCTGCACGTCATCGAGTCCGGCTGGTTCCTGGTCCAGGTCCTGACCTCGACCGGCGACAAGGTGGGCATGCGCATCGAGGGCCCGGGCGATGTGTTCGGTGAGCTGGCGATGCTCGACAGCAACGGCAGGCGCACGGCGACGATCCGAGCGTTGCGGCCGGCGGTCACCATGTCGCTCGAGAGCGAGCACTTCCATCGGCTTCGCAACGAGAACGTCTGGATCGATCGGTACCTCGTCGCCCTGCTCGTCCGCCGGGTCGAGCGGCTCACCGACCAGCTCGCCGAGACGGCGTGGCTGTCGGCCGAGAAACGCGTCTGCCGCCAGCTCGATCGATTGGTCGAGATCTTCACCCCCGACCCGATCTACCTCAAGCAGGCCGAGATCGCTTCGCTGGCCCAGACGACCCGCCCGACCGTCAGCAGCGTGCTCGGCGAGCTGGCCAAGGCCGACATCCTGCGCACGGGTCGCGGCTCGGTCGAGGTGCTCGACCGAGCGAAGCTCCGCCACCGGGCCTGAGCCAGCGGCCGGGCGGGAGGCTCAGCCCGTCCGAGCCTCGCTCCAAGCGACGCGATGGACCGTCTGGTGGCCGATCCCCTTCAGGTCGACGGTTCGCCCGAGGTCGTAGTGCAAATCGATCTTGCCGCTCGTGAGCTCTCGCACCAGCGACGACACGAGGATCTCGCCGCCCGAGGCGTGATCGGCGATCCGCGATGCGATGATGACGTGCCGCCCGTACAGGTCGCCGTCTGCGGTCCGCACCGCCTCGCCGGTGTGGACCCCGATCCGGATGGTCAGGTCCCACGATGGCTCGGTGATGCGGCGCTGGGTCATCTCCCGTTGCGTGTCGATGGCGAACATGACCGCCCGGCGGGCGCTGTCGAAGCTCAACATGAACCCGTCGCCCTGGGACTTGATCTCCCGGCCCCCGTGCTTGCGGAGCTGCTCCCGCACGATCCGGTTGTGGACGTCGAGGGCCCGCAGCCACGATTCGTCGCCGAGGCTGGTCGCTCGCACCGTCGAGTTCTCGATGTCGCTGAAGACGATCGTCACCGTCCCCTCGTCACCGATTCCGGCCGCGAGGTCTGAGACGTCGTTGAGGTTGACCGTTTCGCTCAGCCGGGCGATCGAGCTGCGGTGCTGCTCGGCGAGCTCCATGTCGGTCGTCAGCTCGCCGAGCCGGGCCGGGCCGGTGGGCGCGGTGGCGCTCGCCACCGCAGCGCCGACCACGATCTCGGCGTTGCCGATGCCGACCACGTCACCCTCGTCGAGTGGCGTCTCGCCCCGGATCGGTTGGCCGTTCCTGGTGGTGCCGTTCGAGCTGCCGAGATCGGTCACGTACACGCGGTTGCCGACCACCCGGAACTCGGCGTGACGGCGCGACGCCCGATTGTCGGCGAGGAGGAAGCCATCGCAGTCCCGACCGAAGGTCACCCGGTCCCGCAGGAGCACGTGCAGCGGGCTGCGGGCGAACTGCCGCACGGTGAGCACGATCGGTGCCGAGACCTCGCTCTGGCTCATGATCCCGTTCTATCAGGGTTGGGCGCAGGCGACCGGGGTCGCCCCGTCGAACAGATCGGCCTCGATCGAGGGATCGAGCCGGCTGGCCGCTTCGTCGCACGCCCGGCTGGTCGAGAGGACGTCCCAGATCCGTACGGTGCCGTCGGTGGCGGTCGTGGCGAACCGAACCAGGTCGACGTCGAAGGCGAGCTCGAACGAGTCGACCTCCTCGCCGGGATGGCCGTCGACGGCGGTCGGGGCGAGGTTGACGCCCTGCTGCCAGTCGATGAAGTAGAGCTGACCGGCCCGGGTGACGACGGCCAGCGTCTGCCCGTCGGCGCTGAACTCGACCCCGGTGCCGCCGTTGGTGCCGATCCCGCTGACCGTGATGCCGACCTGCTCCCCGGTGGCGGAGTCGAACACCCGAACGTCCTCGCCCGAGTCGACCGAGGCCAGCATGCCGAACTCGTTGAAGCTGAGGGCCCAGATCGTATTGGAGGTCGACCACTGGCGAACGAGGGCGAAGCTCTCGGTGTTCCACACCCGGATGTCGCCGAGGCCGTCGGCGGTCGCCAGGAGCCTGCCATCGGGGGAGAAGGCCGTGGCCCGCACCCCCTGCTCGTGGGGCATCAGCTGCTCGTGGAGCGAGCCGGTCTCGGTCGCCCAGACGTTCACATCGGCCCCCTCGCCTGCCTCGCCCCGATCGGCCGAGACGAGGTAGCGGCCGTCGGGCGAGAGCGACAGGCTGCGACCCTCGCCCCGGTGTCTGCCGATCGACGCCTCGACAGTGGCGGTCGACGGGTCCCACCGGAGCACCTGGCCGTCGTCGCCGATCGACGCCAGCCACGTCCCGTCAGGCGACCACACGATGTCCCACAGGGGCCCGTCGTGTCCGTCAGTGCTGACCGATGTGCCGCCACCGTCGAGGCTTACGAGGTGGAGTCGGCCCCGACCGTCGCCGACGGCGATGCGGGTGCCGGCAGGGTCGAACGCAGCCCCGTATGCCCCTCGAGGGAAGCCATCGTAGAGATCGGCCACTGGCACCGCCCCCGATCGCCACAGTCGGAGGACCTTGTCGTCGCCGACGGTGGCGTATACCGTGCCGTCGGCGCTGAGGTCGCCGTGCTCGACCGCATCGGAGTGGCGCTCCCACGAAACCGTCGGGTCTCGGTCGGGGTCGGCCACGCTCCAGGTGTGGACCGTGCCTGCCGAGCTGCCGCCGATGAGGCGGGTGCCGTCGCCGGAGAACGCCACGCCCCGGATCGTGGTGTCGGTGTCGTCTCTACCGCCGAACACCAGCCCGGCGATCGGCTGACCGGTGTCGGCGTCGTGGATGAGAGCGCTGGGGCCGTCGCCGGCGGTGGCGAACCGGGTGCCATCTGGGTGGAACACGATCTCCCAGACCTTGGCCCCGGTGGGCGTGGTCATCGGATCCCAGAGCCCCTCGAAGGTGTCGGTCCGCCAGCCGTTGACCCGGCCGCTGCGGTTGCTCGCCACCAGCTTGGACCCGTCGGGGGAGAAGGCCACGACGGTCACGCCCCCGCTGCGGTCGTTCCACGGGAGCACCTCCCGCGGCTCGCCGGTGCCGAGGTCGTCGAGGTCGTACAGGCTGACCGTGCCGTCGTCGCCGGCGACGGCGAGGAGGCGATCGTCGGGGTCGACCGCAACGCTCCAAGCGATGACGTCGGGGGTGTCGGAGATGACCGTAGGAGGACCGACGACGGCGAGGTCGCCGAGGTCCCACCGCAACACCAGGTTGTCGCTGGCTCCGCTGATCAGCGTGGAGCCGTCGGAGGTGAACGTCAGGGTCCGGGCACCCCGGGTGTGGCGTTCGAGATCGTCGCCCACCTGCTCCCCAGTGGCCACGTCGTACAGGCGGATCGGACCGGTCGGATCGGCGACCGCCGCCACGGCGCCGTCGGGCCGGAGAGCCACCTTGAAGCTGCCAGGGGTGGCCACCGGCGGACCGAAGGGGACCACCCCGGGCTCGGTAAGGGCGAGCCGGGCCTGGACCATGGCGGCCCGGGCGTCGACCGGGGGCGGATCGGTCCGCTCCCGGCTCTCCATCGCCAGCAGGAGCGCCTGCCGGGGGTCGGTGCGGGCCTGGCCGAGGGCCGAGGTGCCGAGGGCGTTGGCGAACTGCCGCTCGGCGACCTGGGTGCTGTTGTCGGCCCGGCGGAAGGCGACGAAGGCGACGATCGACGCCAGCACCGACGCCAGGGTCAGCGCGGCCAGGGCGGCGGTGGCTCGGCGCCGATTTCGTTGCGAGCGGGCCTGGCGCTCCGCTCGCCGTGACTCCTCGGCGACCCTGGCCGCCTCGCTCGAGTCGATGAAGTCGCGCTCGAGCCGGTCGAGGCTGTGGCCGTGGTCGGCCGCCCAGTCGAGGGCGGTGGCCAGGGGCGTGCCCCGCCACAGGAGATCGGGGTCGCGGTCGGAGGTCTCCCACTCGGTGGCGGCGCGACCGATCCGGTGCCGGAACCGCAGGTTCGCCCGCTCACCGTCGATCCAGTCGCGAAGCCGCGGCCACCCACCGATCAGGGCCTCGTGGGCGATCTCGACGGTCTTGTCGTCGACCGCCAGCAGGCGGGCCGACACGAACTCCGAGACCACCGACGCCATCACCTCGGGCTCACCGTCGCGTTCGAGCTCGTCGAAGGGGAGCCGCCGACGGGTATCGGCGGTGCCCTCGCCCGGGGTGATGAGCCGCAGCAGCAGCCGCTTGGCCGCCCGCTGCTGGGCGTCGTCGAACGTGACCTCGAACAGCGTGTCGGCGCTCTGGGCGATGGCGCCGCCCACACCGCCGGCGTCCCGGAACCCCTGGACGGTGAGCACATTGCCGTCGCGGCGAGCCCACGTCTCGACCATCGCGTGCGAGATCAGTGGGAGCGATCCGGCGCTGCGGCCCCCCTCGTCGAGGACGGCCTCGACCAACCCGGGCTCGAACCGCAGGCCGTGACGGCGAGCCGGTTCCTCGATAGCGCGGCGCATGTTCTCGGTTGACATCGGGCCGACCAGAACCTGGTTCTCGGTGATCCGCTGGGCCAGCCACGAGACCTGGGCGCACCGGCTGTAGAAGTCGGCCCGGACGGCGAGCACCAGGCGGAGCCGGCTGTCGATCGGGTCGACCATCGCCGAGAGCGCCTCGACGAACGCCTTGGCCACCTCGGGATCGTCGGGCTGGGTGAATACCTCTTCGAACTGGTCGATGTGGATCAGCCACGCCTTGCCCGCCCCCTGATCGCCATCGGGCGATGCGGCCTGGTCGAGGAGTCTGCGGGCCTGCCGGGGGTCGGCCGCCAGCTGGGCCGCGCTGAGCGGCGGCCGACCGTCGATCGTTCGGGTCAGCCGGTAGTGCAGCTCCTCGAACGGCTCCGCCCCGGGGGTGAACAGCTCGTAGTGCCACTGGTCGCTGCCGGGCAAGGCACCGGTGCGCAGCGCCGGCAGCAGCCCGGCCCGAACCGCCGAGCTCTTCCCACTGCCCGACGGGCCGGCAACGACGAGCACCCGGTTGGCCTGCAGCCGTCGGAGCAGCTCGTCGACGAGATCTTCACGGCCGAAGAACACGTCGGCGTCTTCGGGCTGGAACGCCGCGAGGCCCTTGTAGGGGCACGCCCTGCTCATGGCCAGAACCCGATCGCCGTCGGCCACGGCCAGCGGTTCGAGCTCGAGCTGGTCGAGCACCGCCGAGCGCCACGCCGCGGCACTGGCGAAACGCTCGTCGGGGTCGATGGCCATCGCCCGCTGGAAGAACCCCTGCCAGCCGGGCCGGAAGACAGTGAGGTCGTCGGCGACGTCGTGGGGCTCGGGGGCCACCTCGCCCGTGAGGAGTCGCCATAGCACCGACGACGCGGCGTAGAGATCGGTCGGTGGCCCGAGCACGCCGTCGGCCCGGAGCTGCTCCGGCGCTTGGTAGCGGGCCGACCCGCCGATCACGCTCGGCGACGACCCGCGACTGCTCAGATCCTTGGCCAGACCGAGATCGCCGATCACGAGTCGCTCGTTGACATCGAACACGCCGCCGAGCATCGTGTCGGCCTCGGTCGACGGCGCAAGCTCCGACCGGCTCGAATCGATCAGTAGGTTCTCGGGCTTGATGTCGCGATGGATGACGCCGGCAGCGTGCATCGCTTCCAGGCCCGACGCCAGAGCGTCGGCAATCCGGCGGACGGAGTCGGCATCGATCGGTTGTCCGTCGAGAGGATCGATGCGGTCGTCGAGCGTCCCACCCTCGGCGAGATCGACCACGAGATAGGGGCGGCCGTCGTCGAGCTCTCCCAGATCGTGCACGCCGAGCACGTTCGGGCTGTGCACCCGGCGCAGGAGCTTCCCCTCTTCCACGAATCGATCCCGGGCGAGCTCGTTGGCGCTGGCCTCGGCATTGAGCACCTTGATCGCAACGTGACTGGCGAGCGCCTCGTCCCAGGCGCGCAGTACATCGGCAAACGAACCGCTACCGATCAGGCCGAGAACCTCGTAGCGACCGAACCGGGTCGGGAGCGCGCCGAGGTCGCTGGTCACTCGCTCAAGAGCTCGCCGACATCGCGACAGGCCACGATCCCGGGATCGATCACCGCATGGTCGGTGTCGGCGGCGGTCACGCACACGGTCGTCGAGCCTTGACGGGAGTCAGCACCGACCGAAGCGTCGGCGGTGGTGATGTAGGTCGGGTAGTCGTCGGTGGGGTGCCACTTGCCCTGGATGTCGAAGCCCCGGGTGTCGTAGTCGGAGCTGACCGCCCCCGGCTCCTGGCTGTCCCAGAACACGTGGATGTGGTTGCGCTCGAACTCCGGGCTGAAGTTGGCGTCGAAGGTCAACGTGATCTCACCACCATCCGCCGTCATCGCATCGACGATGAAGATCTCACACCCCTCCGACGGGCAAGCGTTCGGCAGTGCCGAGTCGCTCTCGGTGCCATTGCCGTCGGCACCGCTCGTGTCGGTGCCGTCGCCCTCGGCTCCCGTCGAGTCGTCGCTGCCGCAGGCCGCAGCGACCAGTGCCAGCGTTGCCAACAACGCTGCCAACCTCGCAATCATCGATGACTGCTGCGATCGAGACATCTGCGCGCTTCCCTCCGGATCGGGCCCTACGTTCGGACTCCTCCGACAACCAGTTAACACCATTGGCCTCGGCCACTGTCGGTCGGAAGCCGTGACATCGGTCGGTCGGCTCGCTGACACTCGGCTGCGACCCGTGGGTGACCTCACCGAGAGTGTCGGTCAGGCTGCGACGGCTCGGTCTCGGGCGGCATCGAGCACGGTCGAGTAGAGCTGGCGCTGCGCATTGCTGCCCCCGAGGCGCCACACATCGTCGGCCACCGGGGCGAGATGGGCGACGGTCTCGTGCCACCGCCCGGCACCGAACGCAGCCATCGCCCTGGCCGTTTCCAGTCCTACGGTCCGAAGGACGGCGGCGGCGTGGTCGTCACGCCGTGACCAGTTGCTCATCCCATCGACGACCTCGCTGGCCTCCTTCGTCCGACCGGCTCGTTGCAGGGCCAGCACGAAGTGGGTGTCGTTGAAGGGGTGGGAGTGCTGGCCGATGCGGACCGCCGCCGGGTCGGCGAGGTTCTCCCAGCGGTCGCCGACATCGACGCCGGCGACCTCGAGGCGGGCCAGGAGCGAAATGGCGTTGGACAGGTCGAGCCCTTCGTCGCTCCCCGAGGGGTAGACGCGACGGTCGTAAAGGTCGACCACCTCGTCGAACCGCTCCAGGGTCAGGAGTTGGAGCGCCTGGTGCCACCAGAGATGACCGCGGAACCCGCCGCCGGCCTCGAGCACTCGGTCGCGCCCGTCGAGCCAGGCTGCTCCCTCCTCGCGCCTGGCCTCCATCTCCAACACGTGGGCCACGGCGTGGATCGCCCACAGGTCGGTCTCGTCCCGCTCGACCCCGCGGCGGGCCAGCCGCTCACCGTCCTGGTACCGGCCGAGCTCCTCGAGGGCGAAGCCCTCCCAGCCGTCGAGATAGGAGGCGTGGGGGCCGTCGGCGGGCCAGGCCGGCCGACACCGTCGCACCAGGTCCAGCATCTCGGTCACCCGCCCGGTCGAGAACAGGAGCAGGTACACCGCCCGAAGCGCTAGCGGATCGGTCGGGTGGTCGTCGAGCACTGCTTCGAGGTGGGCGATCGTCGTCTCGATGTCACCTCGGGCCCAGCTCCAGGCGGCATCGATGTGACCCTGCTCCCGGTCGGACACGTCACCCTTCCCGGCCCTGGCCTCGTCGCTGAGGACCTGGGCCCGGGCGGTGAGACCAGGCTTGTGGGCCTGGGCCAGCAGCTGGGCCAGCAAGGCCTTGGCCATCGGTCCGCCAGTGGCCAAGGTCGGGAAGTGCTTCTCGATACCGGCCGCCATCGTCAGGTAACCGGCTGCGGTCGCCTCGATCGTCTCCGCTTCGTGCGCCGTCGCGGTCAGTGGACATCCCCACTGGTCCAGAACCGTCATCGACCAAGCCTCCTTCGTCCCCGTCGATGCTCCCACAGCCCACTGATCCGCCGCCCATCGTCGACCGGACGCTGCTGTTCGTTGTGTCCTAGCCTCGCCGACCATGGACGTCACCGAAGCGGTCATGGCCCGCAAGTCGACCCGGGCCTTCCTCGACACACCGGTCGACGACCTGGTCATCGCCGAGTTGCTGACCAAGGCGGCCCGAGCGCCGTCCGGGGGCAACCTCCAACCGTGGCGGGTGTACGTCATCGGGTCGGCCGCGATGCCGACCTTCAAGGAGTTCCTCGGCGATCGCCGGATCGAGAGCCCCGGCTATCAGGTGTATCCCGCCAACCTCTGGGAGCCGTACCGGACCAACCGCTTTGCGGTCGGCGAGCAGATGTACGCCAAGCTCGGCATCCCTCGGGACGACAGAGCAGCCCGGCTGGCCCGCCTCGCCGAGAACTACGACTTCTTCGGCGCCCCGGCGGCATTCTTCTGCTTCATCGACAAGCGCATGGGGCCGCCCCAATGGTCGGACCTCGGCATGTTCCTCCAGACCTTCATGCTGCTGGCCCAGGAAGCCGGCCTCGACACCTGTCCCCAGGAGGCGTGGGCCTCGTGGTCCAGGACCGTCGCCCAGTTCGTCGGCGCCCCGGAGGAGGAGATGCTCTTCTGCGGTATGGCAATCGGGCACGCCGACGGCGACGCCCCTGTCAACGCCCTGGTCAGCGAGCGGATGCCGCTCGCGGAGTGGACGACGTTCGTCGAGCCGTGACGGCTCACCCCAGCGGTTCGAGGATCCGCTCGGCCAGGAGCTCGTGGCAGTAGACCTCGGCGTCGCGCACCGAGCCCCCGGACTTTGCGTGGATCCTGGCCAGCTCCCCGTCGGAGAAGGCGAACCTCGGCGCTCCGGTCGATCCGCGATCGGTGGGGTCGCGCTCGTCGAGCGCGACCGACGCGATGCGAGCGGTGATGATCGTGTCGAGCGTCGGCCGGTCGATCTCCGAGAGCCGGTGGGTGACGACCTCGAACCCAGCCCGCCGGGCGACGCCAGAGAGGTCGCGGTGGGTACCGATCACGACCGTTGCGCCGAGCTGAGCGAGCCGCTGGAGCCACCGGCGCCGCAGCGGTCGGGGCATCCGGTCGATCTCGTCGCCGTAGACGAGCCCGTCGACCGGGGGAGCGGTCCACCGAGCGGCGTAGGGCCGGCGGGGCACGTAGTGATAGGGGCCCGGCGTTGCGATCCGCCAATGGCGGAGGTGAGTGGTCTTGCCCCAGCCCGACTCCCCGATGATCTGCACGACGGTCCGGGATCCAGCCGGCGGCGGATCGTCGAATCCACGGGAGACGAAGCACGGGGGCGCGTCGGGGTCGTGGTCCCGGGCTGCGAACGGGTTCCTGGCGAGTCCGACCGCTCGGTACCGGTCGGTGGCGACGATGTTCGGCGCCCTCATCGTCGAAGTGGGTGGGGTCGGTGGTAGAGACCCCAGCCGTTGGTCGGGATGACGAGCAGCGGGATGCTGGTGCTCCGATCGCGACGAAGCTTGACGTCGACCCGGGCCTCCAGCTCCCACAGGACTCGAATCAGCCGACCGTCGTACGAGATAGGGCCCGCGGGGGGCACCGGCAGCTGGAAGTCGGTGTCGAGCCGGCCGTAGGTGTCGACCGGGAACTCGAGTTGGCCGATGACCTGCGAGTCGGTGTCGCCCCGCCCCTCGGTGACGTACCGGAGGGTCAGGCGGACGGCTCGGACCGGCTGGTCGTCGTCGCCCGCCAGGTCGTCGAGCTCGCCTGCCCGGCGGAGCCGGCCCCGGAATCGCCCGCCGACCTCGGCGATACCGCTCTCCAGGTCGACCTGCAGGCTGGGGTCGCTCACCGATCACCCCGCTCGTTGCGCTGGCTCACGTCGAGGATCGGGCCGACCGGCAGCGGAAACCGCTGCTCGTCCTCGGGCAGGCCCGGACCCTTGACGGTGGTCAGCAGGTACCACTGGACTTCGTTGTCACCGAGGTCGAAGCTCGGTGCACCGGCCGTGGCCGGTATCCGTACCGGGATGGATGCTTCCAGGCCGTGGGGGGTCCCGGTGCCGTGGCCGGTGAAGGTCTGCTCGAAGACCTTGGAGGTGTCGGTCCGGGTCTTCGTGCCCTGCCGGTAGGTTGCTCGCTCCTCACAGACCACGGTGCAGTGGACGTTGCAGGCGGGGATGTCGGTGAGCTTGCGCGGCCGGCGGCGGTAGATCAGGCGCGGATCGGAGCCGAGCATGAGAGGAAGGGTCGGCACCTCCAGCTGGGCGGCGTGCCAGCCGACGGCGGCGGCGATGCTCCTCCAGAAGTAGGCGACGGCGGCCAGTCCGACGACGAGGAGGATCACCGCGACCGCCCACGCACCGACGATGAAGAGCAGGACGAGCCCGACGACGCCGGCCCCGAAGGCGCCGGGAACCAGCACCCTTGTCACCGGCGATTGAGCGTCGATCACCGCGGCGGCTGGCGATGGCGCGGGTGGGGTTTGGCTCGTCATCGCCGACCGAGCCTAGGCGGCCGGCCGGTGAGCGAGGTGAAGGCTGGTCAGTCCGCCTCGGGATCGTTGGGTCGCGGCGGCAGCGGTGTCGCTTCGGTCCAATGGTCGGGGCGGATGCCGAACGCTTCGATGAACCGCTGCCAGCCGCTGGCCACCGCCAGCGCCGTTGCCAGCTCCAAGATCTGACCGGCGGTGAAGTGCTCGCTCAGCTCGGCCATCAGCGGCTGATCGACTTGCGCGGTTCGAGGCTCTGTCAGGACGTCGGCCAGCTTGAGGGCCGCGATCTGCTCCGGTGGCAGCGGCCCGGCCGAGGTGGCGTCGGCGTCGAGCCGGTCCACGTCGCAGCTCGGGAGGTCGCCGACGGCGGCGTCGGCCTCTTCGGTCGTCATGCCTTTGCGCACCAACGATGCGCTGCGGGCGAGGCTTCAATGGACGCATTGGTTCCGGACGGCCAGGCGGATCCGGCACAGCTCCACGAGCTTCGGGTCGAGACTCGACCGGTCGGTGTAGATGAAGCCCACCCAGTCGAGGAACTGCTTCAGCACCTCCGGCTCCTGGGCGAGGGTGAGGAACAGGTTGTCGTCCTCGTAGGCCTTGTCGAACCAGACTTCGAGCCGCCGCCGCATCGCGTCGTCGAGCTGGTCGGGATCGGCTTTCGGCAACAAACCGTGATCGTTCGCCATGGCCCAACGATGTCCCCGGTGCGGGCATCCGGCCAAGCCCAAGCCGCAGCTCCCCCTGCCCCTGCCTCCGAACTATTCGATGGCCCAGCCCCCTGAGCGGGGGCCCAGCCATCAGACTTCGGGAGGGGGCGTGGCCGAGGGCCCGTGGGGCATGTTCATGTAGACGCCACCGCAGCGGAGCTCGTCGACCATCTGGTCGATGCGCCTGGCTCGGGTCTCGGGCCGCTTGGCCCGCCCGATCCAGCCGAGGTAGTCGTTGCGCTGGTAATGAGGCCGCTCGCAGTAGGCCTCGAGGACACCTTCACGCTCCAAACGGTCCTGCACGTCGGTCGGCATCGGGTTGGTCGGCCGTCGGGCCATGGGGTCATTGAGGCAGAGTCGACCCCGGTTGGCAACCGCTCGCAGCTCGCCGGAGTGGAGCGAGCCGGGCAGCGATGGCACTGTGGTCCCCGATGAGCGCGCGCCAGCAGAAGTCCTACGACCAGCTCTGCCCGCTGGCGATGGCTCTCGACCACGTCGGTGACCGGTGGAGTCTCCTGGTCATTCGCGAGCTGCTGGGAGGGCCGGCCCGCTTCAACGATCTCGGGCGGGCACTTCCCGGTATCGCCAGCAACCTGCTCAGCAACCGGCTCCGACGGCTGGAGGACAGCGGCATCGTCGAGCGGCGCATCGTCTTCGGCAGCAGCGCCTACGCCGTGACCGAGCTCGGTGCTGGTCTTCGTCCCGTGCTCGAAGCGCTCGGGTCGTGGGGGATGCGCATCGGTCCACTCCCGACCTCGGAGCCCTCCCCGGTGCGCTCGGCCCGGAGCGCAGCGATGGGGCTCGAAGCCGTGCTCCAGCACGGCCAAGGACCCGACGAGGAGCTCATCATCGATCTGCTCGTCGACACCGAGCACCTGACGGTGACCATCGGTGGGGATCGTCCGGCCACGGTTCGGGCCGGCCTCCCCGGCCGGAGCCACGCCTTGATCGCCACCACCTTGAACGTGCTGGCCACCCTCCCGCTCAACGGTCTCCCTCAGGGGGCGCTTTCGGCGGCCCGTGGCGATCGCTCCGCCCGGCTTGCCCTGGAGCGAGCGATCATGACGGCCCTCGACGCGATGGAAAGCCTGGTCGACGAGGGCTGCTGAGGATCGCCCTCGGCGGATCGGGCTGGTCGCCAGCAACGTCTGGCGCTGACGGGAGTCTCGTCGCCGCGACGCCCTACGCCACCACCTCGATCGTGGCCTCGCCAACGCCTTCGATCCGGTACGTGATCGCGTCGCCCACCGAAACGGGTCTCGGTGCGAACGCGCTCCCGGTCAGCACGTGGTGCCCCGCCACCAACGACCGGCCGCGGTCCTGGACGTGGTTGGCGACCCAGGCCAGACCGGCGAACGGGTGTCCCATCGCGGCCCCGGCGATCCCGGTCTCCACGATCTCGTCGTTCCACACCAACTCGACCGGGCAGCTCCCGAGATCGAGGCCTGCGGTGTCTCGAACGCCATCACCGACGACCATGCCCGAGCACAGGCAGCGATCGGCGACGAGCCCCGCGGCGCCGATCGCCGCTAGATCGCCGCCGCGGGTGTCGATGATCTCGAACGACGCCGACACCGCTGCCGCATAGGGAGCGATCGTGTCGATCGTGTACGGCTCGAGCGAGACCGGCACGTCCCCACCGATCAGGACCGCTACCTCGAACTCGATCGCCGGGGAGTGGTAGTCGCCGATAGAGAGCGTGTGGGGCGACCGGTGGATCTCGCCGGCGTGGACGAGCCCGCCCAGCGGGTCGGTGAGCCCCATCAGGTGCTGC
>JAOTYQ010000475.1 GCA_029861725.1 Acidimicrobiia bacterium
ACCGGTGAAGGGCGAGGCTCGAGAAGGCCACGATCGCTCCGGCCCGACAGGTGATCGCCGTCCCTGGGATCGCTTCGTCGTAGCCGACGAGCTGCTTGCCGCCGTGATCCCATCGGCGCGGGACGACACCGGAGACGGCGGAGTCGGGGTCGCCCGCAGGGTGGACGTGGGTCGGAAGCACCGAGATGCAGCCGTTGTCGAGATCGACATCGTCGAGCAGGATCCAGAGGGTCAGGTACGGGCGGTGCCCGAACCCGACATACGCGCTGTCCTGGTGCCAGGCGAAGTTGGCCCCGGTGCCGGGCCTTTGACCACGAAGTGCTCGTTGAACAGGTAGGGCGGGGCGCCGAGCAGCTCGGCGGCGAGGTCGACCAGGGCCGGCGAGGTGATCAGGCTCGCCAGTTCGGTGTGATCGACGTGCCGGTAACGAAGAAATCGGCGGTCCGCTCCGCGCTCGATGTCGTGGTACTTCCCGTCGAGCGCATCTTCCTCCCCCGCGAGGCGATCGCAGATGGCCCGGAGGGTTGCCAGCTCACGCAGTGCGACCAGATCGTCGAGCAGGAGGTGGCCGGAGCGGCCGAGCGCCGCTCGGAAGGGCGATTCGTCAGCCACCTGACCGATGGATGAGATCCACTGTCAGCGCCGCCGACCAGGAGAAGTCGTCGCTCCCGTGGCCGGACCGTTGTCGTGGATCGAAATACTCGTGGAAGCCGAGCTCGGCGCACAGCGTCACGGCACCTCGCCGGAGGCGATCGGCGAGATGCTCCTGCCCGTGGGCGTCGAGCCCCTCGGCGATGAGCCAACACATGTTGATCCAGGCCGGTCCCCGCCAGTAGCGACCGGCGTCGAAGCCCGGCTCGTCGACCGGGATCGTGAGGGGAACGGCGCCATCGTCGCCGACCGGCACGAGAAAGTCCCGCTGGAGAGCATTGAGCAGGCGAACGAGGCGGCCGTCCTCGACGCTACCGGTGAGCATGGGGAGGAAGGCGCCGGACGTCCTCGCCGGAATCAGACGGCTGTCGATGGCGTTCTGGGAGTGGTAGAGACCGCTCTTCTCCGACCACAGGGTGGTGTGGATCGCCTCGGCGAGGCCGACCGCACGGTCCCGACGACCGGCGCTGTCAACCCCGACGAGGTCGCACAGCCGGGCCAGATCGTGCTCGGCCCTCACCAGGATCGAGTTGAGGAGCACGTCGCGCACCCGGAATGGCATCGCCTGCGGTGCCTCGGGCTCATGCCGGTTCGCTTTGAGCTGCTCGACGAGATACAGGTACACGTCGTACTCGGCGTCGCTGGGCCGGTCGCCGGCGTCGGCGTGGTCCGTGTCCACCCGCCGATAGCTCGGGACCTCGTCGGGAGAGAACCGGACAGCGGACAGCGGACCATCCCACTCCGGGTTGTTGTCGCGGCCCGACTCCCAGGGGTGCCAGATCTCGATGAGCGGGCTGCCGACTGCTCGCACCCGATGGAGGTAGTCGTGCCAAGCGACCAGCTTCGGGATCAGCGACCGCACGAAGCGCTCGCCGTCTTCGTCCGGTCGGGCCCGGAACACGGCGAGCACCGCCGTGGCGTGCACTGGGGGCTGGCAGATGCCCGATGACGAGATACCACGGGGGCAATGCGGAGACCGGTTCGACCGCCAGACGGAACCGGACGGGAAGTAGCCGGGGTCGTCGCCGGCGAACACGATGTGGGGCACCATGCCGTTGGTCCACTGAGCATCGAAGAGGGTGGTCAGTTCGGTGGCGGCCCGATCCCAGCGGAGGTGACGGTTGCCGATGGCGATGAACGCGGAGTCCCAGCTCCACTGATGGGGATAGAGGTTGGGTGCCGGCTTCGTGGCACGACCCATCCAGTTCCCGTCGAGCACGGCGCCGGCTCGGTCGATCAGCGGCGCGCCGCTCAGGAGAGCCACCGGACCTTCTCGGGTGGCACGGTCAGGTAGACGTCTCCCCCAACCACGGCTGCATGGTCCGCTCCGACGCTGACCCTGATCAGCTCACCGCCGGCGTCGACGGTGATGATGTTGTGCGAGCCGAGCGGCTCGACGACGAACACCCGCCCGGGGATCGACCACGTGCCGCTCGTGTCGGCGACGGCGATGTTCTCGGCTCGGATCCCAGCGGTTACCTGATCGCCGGGCTTCGAGGCCGGCGGCACGGCCCCGATTCGGCCCTCGCCTGCGACCTCGACCCCGGTGCCCTCAGCAAGGACCCGGCCGGGTAGGAGGTTCATAGGCGGATTGCCGATGAACCCGGCGACGAAGGTAGAGGCCGGATCGTTGTAGATCTCGATCGGCGCGCCGAGCTGCACGATCCGCCCGCGCTCCATGACTGCCACCCGATCGCCCATGCTCAGGGCCTCGGTCTGATCGTGGGTGACGTAGATCACGGTGGCCTTGATCTCCGAGACCAGCCGCTTCAGCTCGGCCCGCATCTCGAGGCGCAGCAGGGCATCGAGGTTGGAGAGCGGCTCGTCCATCAGCAGCAGGTCGGCGTCGTAGGCGATCGCCCTGGCCACCGCCACCCGCTGGCGCTGCCCGCCGCTGAGGCTGTTGGGTTGACGGTGGAGCAGATCCTCGATGTGCAGCAGCTCGGCCGCCGACCGGACCCGCTCGGCGATCTCCTGCCTGCCTTTCTTCTGGCGCTCGAGCCCGAAGGCGATGTTCTTGGCGACGGTCAGGTGGGGGAAGACAGCGTAGTTCTGGAACACCATCGAGATGTTCCGATCCTTGGGCTTGCGATCGGTCACGTCGGCGCCGCCGATCCGGATCGTGCCCGCGTCGATCTCTTCCAAGCCGGCGATGCAGCGAAGCAGCGTCGACTTGCCACAGCCACTGGGTCCGAGGAGCACGAGGAATTCCTGCGCCTCGATCTCGAGCGTGACGTCGTCGACGGCGTTCATGTCGCCGTAGGTCTTCGTCAGTGCCTCGACCTGCAGGTGCCTCACTTCAGCTTCACCCCCCAGAGGTTGAACAGGTACCGGCGCACGATGAGCATGAAGATCAACGCCGGTGCCAGCAGGAAGAACCCGCCGGCAAACCGGATCGGCACCGGTGACTGGTTGAGCTGGACCACGACCAGAGCGGGCAACGTCGGGTTCTGCAGGGTCAGGACCGCCGCGCCGAAGACCTCGTTCCAGGAGAGCACGAACGTGAAGATCGACGAGGCGGCGAGCCCTGGCAGAGCCAGCGGCAGCGCGACCCGGCGGAACGCACCGAAGCGTGAGCAACCCATCGTCATCGCCGCCGCTTCCAGCTCCTCCGACACGCCGATGAACACGGCGCTCGTCACGAGCACCGTCGTCGGGAGCGCCATCGCGGTGTGGAGGAACGCCACACCCCAGACGGTGTCGTCGAGACCCCAGCGCAGGTAGTAGGTGATGAGGGGCACGGCGAGGATGACGATGGGGAACGCTCTCGTCGCTACGATGCCGAGGCGGTAGACATCCTTGCCCCGGAACGGGTGCCGTGCCAGGGCATAGCCGGCGGGGGCTCCGATGACGAGGGCGAGCACGAGGGTCAGCAGCGCGACCCGGATGCTGGTCCACAACGCGTCGAGCGTTCCGGTGGCGGTCACGAAAGTCGACATCGTCTCGGTGCTGAACGCGAAATCGGCCGGAGCCAACGGCTTGGGGAAGAGGTACACCGTTTCCTCGGGGGCGAACGCCAGGTAGGCGATGACCACGATGGGGCCGAGAATGAAGGCGGACACGAGGCCTGCTGCCAGATAGCGGCCGATCGTGACCAGCCAGCCGAGGAGCCCCTGCCGCGGTCTCATGCGCTGGCCTTCTCCTCGGCGTCGCGGAAGACCCGGAGGTAGATGACGACGACGATCAGCGACAGCAGCAGGATGAACGAGGCGTAGGCCGAGGCCACGTGCTCATCGCGCAGGCGGTTGAACCACCGGAACGACTCTGCCGCCAGCACCCTCGTGCTACCCCCGGTTAGAGCGACAACGACTGCGAACATCTGGAACGCCAGGATCGTCCTCAGGATGAGGGCGACGAGAATGCTCGGGCGGAGGACCGGCAGGGTGACCTTGCGGAGCCGGGTGAACCACCCGGCACCAAAGACCGCCGCGGCTTCATCGTACTCCGCCGGGATGCCCTGGAGCCCGGCGAGCAGGATGACGAAGACCAGCGAGGTCGCTCGCCACAGCTCGGCCAGGATGATGATCGCCAGCGGCCACGAGGTCGTGATGTTGAGGAACACGAAGGGCCGGTCGAGGAGGCCGGCCTCGACGAGCACCGTGTTGAGGTAGCCGTTCTCGGTGAAGATCGAAAACCACACGATCCCGGCCGCCAGATCGGAGATGGCGATGGGGATGGCGAAGATGTAGACCAGGACGCCCCGGCCGCGCAGACGGCCGTTGACCAGCAGCGCCATCGCCAGCGCCAGCGCGAACTGGAGCGGGATCAGGATGGCGATGATCAGGAGGGTGTTACGCCAGGCCTCGCCGAACGATGCCTCTGCAGTTGCTCGATTGATCGTGTCGAGGGTGAGCCCGGGCTCGTCGGCTTTGGTGAACGTCAGCTCGACCGCCCGGTACATCGGCCATGCGAAGAACACGCCGAGGAAGAGCAGCGACGGGGCCACCAAGCCGTAGGGGGCCCAGCCGCTGCTCTTCCTGGCGCTCACGGCGTGATCGGATGGTCAGCCGGCGAGGGCGAGCTGGCACGCCCCGCTGCTCGGCGGGTCGGGGGCCCAGCACGCCGCTCCGGTCTCGTCGAGCAGCGTCTGCAGCAAGGACGATTGCTCGTCGAGCACTCCTTGGATGTCCTCGCCGCTGATGACGATGCGGTTGAACGTATCGCGGTAGATCTGGCTGATCTCCCCGCCCCGCTCGCCGAGGCCAACCGGGAGCAGGGCCGGCAGGGCGTCGCTCGAGTTCGACATGATCTGGATCGCCTA
>JAOTYQ010000476.1 GCA_029861725.1 Acidimicrobiia bacterium
TCCCTCGCAAGGACGCAGGAGGCGGCCTCACCCGTGAGCGTGAGGCAACGACGAGGACGCCGCGAGGGGCGTCGAGAGCCGGCGAATTAGTGACATGATCAGGCTGACAGGACACTAGTGTCCTGTCAGCTTGATCCGTTGATGAATTCGCCGAGCTATCGGTGTCCCTCGCAAGGACGCAGGAGGCGGCCTCACCCGTGAGCGTGAGGCAACGACGAGGACGCCGCGAGGGGCGTCGAGAGCCGGCGAATTAGTGACATGATCAGGCTGACAGGACACTAGGTGCAAGATGCTCTTACCAGGGCAGACGTGTCCCACTATCCTCTCCCGCACGCCCAACGGGGAGGGGATCGATGAGCAGGCACTGGCCGATCGCGTTGGCGATCGTCCTCGCAATGATCGCCGCCGCTTGTGGAGACAGCTCCGACGCGTCGGAGGCCACCGAGTCGGAGCCGACGACCACGACAGCGGCCGCGACCACTGCGACCGATGAGGCCACCGGCGAAGAAGAAGACGCCCAGGGCGAGGAGTCGGCCGCGGGGGGCACGCTCGTCGTGGCATTGACCGAGGATCCCGGGCACTTCAATCCCGGCATCACCACCGGCTTCAACGTCCACGTCGTCACCGGCTCGATCTTCAATGGCTTGGTCGAGCTCGACGACAACGCCAACCCGCAGCCCGACTTGGCTCAGAGCTGGGAGGTCAGCGAAGACGGCACGACCTACACCTTCGCCCTCGCCGAGGGCGTGCAGTGGCATGACGGCGAGCCGTTCACCTCCGCCGACGTCAAGTTCACCTTCGAGAACGTCCTCCTCGAGTTCCACTCGCGGACCAAGTCGGGGCTGAGCGAGATCCTGACCTCGATCGAGACCCCGGACGACAACACCGTGGTCTTCACGTTCTCCCAGCCGTACGCGGCTCTCTTGCAGCGGCTCAACTCGACCGAAGCGCCGATCCTCCCCCAGCACATCTACGAGGGCGTCGAAGACGTGCAGACGGCCGAGGCCAACCTGACACCGGTCGGGACCGGCCCCTTCATCCTCGAGGGCTACGACATCGACGATGAGATCACGCTCGTCCGCAACGACAACTACTTCAAGGACGGTCTGCCGTTGCTCGACAGGGTCGTCTACCGGATCATCCCCGATGCCAACACCCAACTGCTGGCCCTCGAGCAGGGGGAGGTCGACTACATCTGGAGGGTGCCCGGATCCGAGATCGAGCGGCTCCAGAGCGACGACTCGATCGCGCTCTACCGCGTGAACAGCGGTCCGGGGGGCGGCTTCTGTATCCCGACGCTCACGTTCAACCTGGACCGGGAGATCTTCAGCGACATCCGGGTTCGTGAAGCCATCGCCCACGCGATCGACCGCGACCAGATCCTCACCCAGGCCATCTTCGGTCAGGGCAAGGTGGCGACAGGGCCCATCAACAGTCAGATGGCCTTCGCCTACACCGACGAGGTGACCGCCTATACGCGTGACGTCGAAGTTGCGAACGCACTCCTCGACGAGGCGGGATTCGTCTCCGACGGAACCCGCTTCACGATCGACCTCCTGCTGTTTCCGTCGTTCTCGAAGTACGGCGAGATCATTCGCGAGAACCTGGGCGAAGTCGGCATCGAGGTCGAGGTCACGCCGCTCGACAGGGCGGCGTTCCTCCCCCAGGTCTTCGAGCAGCGGGACTTCGATATGAACGTCATCAGCTACTGCAACAACAGCGATCCCTCGATCGGCGTGAGCCGCATGTACATCTCGACCAATATCGGCAACATCCCGTTCTCGAACGGCGCGGGCTATGTCAATCCGACGATCGACGAGCTGTTCACCCAGGGGGCCAGCACGACGGACCCCGCCGCCAGAGCCGACGTCTACGGCGAGATCCAGCAGATCCTGACCGAAGAACTGCCCTACTGGTGGTTGGTCGAGACGCAGTTCACGGCTGGCGCCAACTCCGCGGTGGAGGGACTCGCTCCCTACTCGGGGCACTTCGCCGAAGCGGCATCGATGGGCACGGGCTGATGCCGCCGTAGCCAGGCGGCGCAGCGGAGAACCCGTGGTCGGGTACGTCATATGGCGCTTGGTCCAGGCGATACCCCTTGTTCTCGGTGCGTCCGTTGTGACCTGGATCCTCATCCACGCCGCTCCCGGCGACCCCATCGTTGCCCTCGCAGGGGAGGACGGGGACCCCGAGTACTACGCCATGATGCGGGCCCGTTTCGGACTCGACGAGCCCCTGCACGAACAACTGCTCATCTACCTCGGCCGCCTCGTCAGGGGCGACCTCGGCTTCTCATTCCGCCACAACCGGCCCGCGGTCGACGTCATCGTCGACCAGCTACCGGCAACCCTGTTGCTGATGGTGCCCAGCTTGCTCATCGCCACCGGCATCGGTATCGCCCTCGGAACGGTGGCCGCGGGGAAACGGGACACGGCCCTCGACGCAGGCGTCCGGACGGTCACCCTGCTCGGTCACGCCATGCCGGTGTTCTGGTTGTCGCAGCTCCTCCTCCTGGTGTTCGCTCTCCGGTTCGATTGGTTCCCGGTCCAGGGACGAACCGACGCGAGGGCCGACTACACCGGCCTGCGCGGCGTGCTCGATGTCCTCCATCACATGGCTCTGCCGGTCACCGCTCTGGTGTTGGTCTACGTCCCGCCCATCATGCGAGTCACCCGAGCGTCCGTCGTCGACAACCTCGACACGCTCTACATCCGAGCGGCCCGAGCCCGGGGGTTGAGTCGTCGCCAGGCCCTTGTACGTCACGCCCTCCCGAACTCCCTGCTCCCGGTCGCTACCGTCATCGGCGCCCAACTCGGTTTCATGTTGGCGGGGGCGGTGCTGGTCGAGACGGTCTTCGCCTGGCCCGGCCTGGGGACGCTTCTGCTCAACGCGATGCTCAACCGCGACTACGCCATCATCACCGCCATGCTCCTCATGCTGTCGGCCACGATCATCGTGATGAACCTCGTGACCGACGTCGCGTATTCGTTCCTCGACCCCCGGGTCCGTCATGGGACGTGACGCCCGGCCGACTCGTCGGCTGCGCCCGGTCGCCGTCGTCGGGCTGGCGTTGACCGCCCTCCTCGTCCTGGTCGCCGTCTTCGCCGATCAGATCGCGCCATCGGATCCGTTCAGCTTCGTCGGCCAACCGTTCGAGCCGCCATCGAGCGGTCACTGGCTCGGCACCGACGATCTCGGCCGCGACGTCTTCTCCGGCATCGTCCACGGTGCCCGGACGAGCCTCGTCGTCGGCGTCGTCGTCGCTGGCGCCTCGCTCGTCATCGGGACGGTGGTCGGCGGGCTGGCCGGCTTCATCGGCGGGTGGGTCGACGACGTGCTCATGCGTTTCACCGAGCTGGTCCAGGTCATGCCCCGGTTCTTCCTGGCCTTGATGGTCGTTGCCCTGTTCGGACCGGGACTGCCGAACCTCATCGCCGTGCTGGCCCTGACCTCGTGGGAGGTGACCGCCCGCGTGGCCCGGGCCGGGGTGCTGGCCGTCAAGGAGCTCGACTACGTTCTGGCGGCACGGGCCTTGGGTGCCTCATCGTGGCGCAACCTGCGGCTGCACGCACTGCCCAACGCCTTCGCGCCCGTGGTCGCCCTGGCCGCACTCCAGGTGGGCGGAGCGATCCTGATCGAGGCCGGTCTCAGCTTCCTCGGGCTCGGCGATCCGAACGTGATCAGCTGGGGTTACATGCTCAACAACGCCCAGGCCTTCGTTCGGCATGCCTGGTGGATGTCGCTCTTCCCTGGGGCGGCCGTCGCTCTCGCCGTCCTCGGCGTCAATCTCCTCGGTGACGCCCTCAACGACCGCTGGAACCCACGATCCCCGACCCGGCTCGGTCCACGATGAGGAGCGCCACCGAAGAGCCACTGCTCCAGATCGAGGAGCTACGAACCCACTTTCAGACCGAACAGGGAACAGTGAAGGCGGTTGACGGTGTCGACCTCGTCGTCGGACGGGGCGAGGTGGTCGGCATCGTCGGCGAATCGGGCTGCGGCAAGACGGTGTTGTCACTGTCGATCGTGCGTCTGGTCGATGATGCCGGGATCGTCAGCGGTGCCGTTCGCTTCGATGGCCACGATCTCCTCGCCTTGCCCGAATCGGCCCTCAACGAGGTCCGGGGCTCACGCATCGCCATGATCTTCCAGCAACCTCGGCTCTCGCTCAACCCGGTGATGACCGTCGGCAAGCAGATCGGCGAGGTGCTCCGGGTCCACGACAGCTTGGCCAGCCGGCAAAGGAAACAGCGCGCGGTCGAGCTGCTCGACCGTGTCGGCATCCCCGACCCGGCCCGCGTCGTCGACCAACATCCACACCAGCTCTCGGGCGGAATGGCTCAGCGGGTGATGATCGCAATCGCACTCGCCGGGAAACCCGACCTGCTGATTGCCGACGAACCGACGACCGCGCTCGACGTCACCGTCCAGGCTCAGATCCTCGGCCTGCTCCAGGATCTGCGGGCGACCGAAGACATGGCGATCATCCTGATCACCCACGACCTCGAGGTCGTGGCCGAGATCGCAGACCGAGTGGCCGTCATGTACGCCGGCCGGATCGTCGAAGAGTGTCACGTCGACGACCTGTACGAGCGCCCGCTCCATCCCTACACCATCGGTCTGATGCAGGCGCGGCCCGGCATCGATACCACGACCGACCGTCTGACCGTCATTCCGGGAATGGTCCCCGTCCCGATCGAGCTCCCTCCCGGATGCCGGTTCGCCCCTCGTTGCGATGCGAGGATCGAGCGAGGTCTCGCAGTTTGCACCGAGGTCGAACCCCATCCGTTCGTCCCTGAGCCGGGACGCGTCGTGCGGTGCTGGCTCCATGAGTGAGTCGTCACCTCTGCTCCAGGTCGACAACCTGGTGACGCGGTACCGCATCCGGCGGACGGGCCAGCTGCGACG
>JAOTYQ010000477.1 GCA_029861725.1 Acidimicrobiia bacterium
TGCGAAGCCAAGGCGCCTCTGACCTGCGGAAACGTGCGTGGACCGTACTGGACTTGAACCAGTGACCTCTCGCGTGTGAGGCGTTGCGCCATGTGTTCGCCGTGGGCCGTAGAGGTGCGGTGAGCTGCGGAGACTCAGGGCGGATCGGCCGCCGACGTTCGCTGGCAGACGGGCCTGTTCGGGTGCTGGGGCTACCAGTTGGGCTACCAAGACATCGGCGAACGCAGGCGCACACCAGCGGATCAACTCTGTTCCGGACGCCGTCAACAGCGCTCGATCCTCGACAGGCCGTGATCCCATTGTCGGGCGCCCGACCCGGCCGATAGACCTGTTCTCGAGCGGCACCAACCAGCGTTGCGGGGCGGTGACATCGAGTTGGGTGCGCGCTGGTCGAGCCGCAGGCGTAGGGCCGATGCTGTGGCGGCCTGGACCACCTCGAAGGATCCGGGGCGTGTCGACGCGCTCCGAGGAGACGAGCTGTGATCGGTGTGTTCGGCAGTGGAGAGGTTGAGGGGACGTCGCCGACTTCGGTTGTGGTCAATCGCTAGAGCGCCGAGCCACGCCGATGATGGTTCCTCATAGGCCGGCGACATTCCGGAAGAACGGTAACGCAGTACGCAACTCACGTGTGCGTGGTCGCGTTGGCTGATGGCAAGATGGTCGCAATACCAGCTCTGGTTCGGGCAAGGCCAAGCGTCTTGCGAACATCTCGCGTCTGACGCTGCAGCCGAGTGACGCACGCGGCAAGGTGGAGGACGGCACTGGGCCGGTCGACGCCACTGCCGAGGTGGTCGCCGGCCCTGAGCTCGAGGAGATCACCCGAAGGATCAAGGAGAAGGACGGCTTGTTCACCGAGGTCACCAAGCTGCTCGGGACGATCGGCGGCACTGTCAGCGTCAGGCGTATGCTGCTGGCGGGGGAGCTGAGACAGCCGTGACACACCGCACCAGCGTGGTGATCGTCGGGGGCGGCCATAGCGGACTGGCGATGAGCAAGCAGCTCAGTAAACGCGGCCTCGACCACGTCGTGTTGGAGCGAGGCGAGGCCGGCGACTCCTGGCGCCACCAGCGGTGGGACTCGTTTAGGCTTCTCACGCCAAACTGGCAGACCCGGCTTCCCGGTTCAAGCTACGAGGGCCGTGACCCCGACGGATTCATGACCGGCGCCGAGATGGCTGACTTCATCGCGAACTACGCCCGCGAGGTCGACGCACCCTTGCAGCTCGGCGCCGAGGTCACGAAGGTCCAGCCGACTAGTGACCGGTACGAGGTCACCAGTACCCAGGGACACTGGTTGTGCCAGAGCGTCGTCGTGGCCAGCGGGGCACACCGCCGCGCGAATCCCCCGGACTGCGCGGCAGGCGTTCCTGCCGAGGTGGACCAGGTGAACCCGCTCGACTACCGCAACCCCGATCAACTAGCCGACGGTGGCGTGCTGGTTGTGGGTGCCGCGGCGACCGGCATCCAACTCGCCGAGGAGATCCACGCCTCGGGCCGGCCCGTTACGCTGTCTGTTGGCGAGCACGTCCGGATGCCCCGCACCTACCGGGGCCGCGACATCCAGTACTGGATGGAGGGCACCGGGCGGCTCGACGAGCGCTACGACGAAGTCGAGGAGATCGCGCGAGCCCGGGGCGTCGCGTCACCCCAGCTCATCGGCACCCCCGAACGACGGTCGCTCGGCCTCAACGAGCTAACAACGGCCGGGGTGCAACTGCGCGGCCGGCTGGGCGGTATCCGCGACGGCGTGGCGATGTTCTCGGGCGGGCTGCGTAACCACTGTGCCCTGGCGGACCAGAAGCTCGGCCGGTTGCTTGAGGAGATTGACGAGTGGATCGATGAGCAGCGTCTAGGCGGGACAGTCGGGCCACCCGAGCGCTACGAACCGACGGTCGTGCCCAACAATGCCCCGTTGACTCTCGACTTGGGCACGGGGGAGATTCGCACAATCGTCTGGGCGACCGGCTTCCGGTCCGACCTTTCGTGGGTGGACCTCCCAGTCTTCGATGAGGCCCGCCGCCTGCGTCACGACGGAGGGGTGGTTGACGCGCCCGGCATCTACTTCCTTGGCGGCACGTTCCTTAGGAGGCGCGGGTCGAGCTTCATCCACGGCGCTACGGCTGACACAGAGGACCTTGCTGACCACCTGATCGCCCATCTGCGCGGTGACCTATGACATCGCGCCTTCAGCGCTTGGTGCCGACGTAGCAGAAGAGCTGTATCGGGCAGCGGAGCGGCAGACCGTCTCGTACGTGCTCGACTGCGAGTTCGTTTGCCCGGGCAAGGAACTGGTCCTCGCCAACGCTCTGAATCGCCTCGTAAGCAGGTCCAGTCGCCGCCAGCCCGCGTGCGTAGGTCGCAGGATCGGCGAACTCGAAGACGAAGGGGATCTCGACGCGTTCGGCCACGTCGAATCCACGCTCGGCCAAGAACGCCTCTCCGACCCCCGGCCGACCCAATGCCACCATGTCCGCCTGATGCTGGACTTGCTCGTCCTTCGCCCACAGGACCGGCCCCATCGCCCACGCGCCCGGCGACTTGCCGACGTTACCCCAAATGGTGATGGCGAGCCGCCCACCGGGTGCAAGCACCCGATGCGCTTCCTGCACCGCCGTCGGGGTCGTACCCCAGATGCCACGAAAGCTGGTCACGACATCAAAGCTGGCGTCGGGCCAGGGGAGCGTGTTCATGTCTCCGACCCGGATGTCGGCCTCGGGGCTGCGATCCCGGGCGACGACTACGAGTCGAGGCGAGGCGTCGATGCCTGCACACACGGCGCCGCGGATCGCTGCCAACTCAAGCGCCAGGCCCGAACCGCACGCCATATCGAGGAGTCGGTCGCCGGCAGCCAGCCCGAGCAGCTGGTGCACCGCCACGTACTCGCGGCACGCGGCCGGCTCGGTGACCGTCGCGAACTCGACCGCTTTGCGTCCCCAACCATCGTCGACCATCTCCCAGGACATCGAGCATTCTCCTTTCTTGCTACGCGCGCGGGAACTCTAGGTCTAAGCTCGTCATCCCGACAAGAGTCATCGTGACGAGGAAGGAAAGCCAAATGGCCGAGGAGATCAACGGCGTCCCCTGTGACAAGATGTTCGGCGCCATCGCCAAGGTTCGCGAGAACGGCGACCTGGCCCAGTTCCGCTTCTCCGCCAAGAACGAGTGGGTCGAGGGCACTGCCGCCCAGTCGACGATCCACGAGTGGTACGGCCTTGGTGCCGACCAGGTCCATGTCGAGGAGTTCACCTACAAGGCCGACCACCCCACGCTGGGCCACGGTCACGGGCCGACCCCGCAGGAGTACGTCCTCCACGCCCTTGCGTCGTGTATAACCGCCGGTGTCGCAACAGGCGCCGCGGCTCGGGAGATCAAGCTCAACAGGGTCAGCTCGACCGTCTCTGCCGACATCGACGTCCGGGGCGTGTTGGGCGTCGACCCCGACGTTCGCAAGGGGTTCAGCCAAGTCACGATCGAGTTCGACATCGACGCCGACTGCACCGAGGCAGAGAAGGACGCACTCATGGCCGCCGGTGCCAAGTACTCCGCGGTGTACGACATGCTGGCCAACCCGACCGAGGTCACGGTCACCAGCGTGTAGTGTCACGCGGACGATGGAGTTCGCTCCAGCGTCACGGGCGCTCAGACGTGCGGCGGAGGTGTTGGCTGAGAGCGGGCAAGGCTGAGGCCCACCTCCAGGTGAGCGCTCTGCTCGGGGCAACAAGACGTGAGCTAGAGAATCAGACCGCCCAACGCCCCCAGGTCCCACTCGAGGCTCCGGTGCCCCTCGACGTCGTCGAACACCAACGTTCCGCCCAGCCCGGCTTGACCCGGACCGGCCAGAGCCCTCCGTCAACGATGCCGATCTCGATGATCCCGACGATGATGATGTCGGGGTCCCGGTGCGACCAGTGAGCCCGGTCGGCCAAGAACTCCCAGATCGCCTCGGGCGATGCCTGGATGGTTGCGCTCCGGCGCACGGCCACCATGGCGGATTCCTCTCATCGTCGCCTCCACCATCCGGGCGAGCCAAACACCACGAGCTACCCCGGCGGGTAGCGAGGCTTGGGACACCCACCTGTCACCACGCCTGTCGTTGTCGCCATCGACGGTCTGCCCGAAGCCACGCTGCAGATGATCCGACCTGCGCGCTCATGACAACCTTGGGACTGACTGCTCGCCCGCCCGCGACATGGTCCCAGGACTCAGCCGAACACCAGCGACTGCGAACGCGGACGGGTCTCTCCGGCCGCCTCGGACCCCCTGCGGCTACCAGTTGGGCTACCAGCCCTCCCTCGCCCGGCCCGTTCGCCCCGTACCGTGCTGGACTTGAACCAGTGCCCTCTCGCGTGTGTGAGGTACTGCGCCACGTAGTCGCTGGAGGCCGCTGACGTGCGCTGAGCGGCCGATACTCGATCCGACGCGTTCGCCGGCATCCGCTGGGGAGCGTCGGAGGTCGGGGACTGCGGGTACCAGTTGGGCAACGACCCAAGGCATCGGCGAACGCAGGTGAACACCAGGGGACAACTCTCCGAGGACGCCACCGACAAACGCTCGATCTACGACAGAGCGCGGTCGCGTTATCAGCTACCCGACCCGCCCGGGATCGGCCGCTACTACGGCGCCGTCGGGTCGTCAGAGTCCGATGGCGTCGCGGGGCTGCCACGACCCTCATGGACTTGACTGGCGCGCACGGACGACACTCCGATTGACTGCTCGCCGACCAGCGATGAAGTCCCACGCTTACCGTCGCTCAAGAGCGACAACCGAACACTGACGAACACCAGCGAACCGTGCCCACACCCCCAAGACCGGCAGCAACGAACGTCGCGAGGCACATCCGGGGCTACCAGTTGGGCCACCAGGGCTCGGATCGGCGTCAGCGGGCTCCGTCCACAGCCCGCTGAC
>JAOTYQ010000478.1 GCA_029861725.1 Acidimicrobiia bacterium
CGGTGGACCCCAGTGGGTCTTCGGCCTCCGGCGGTGGGCCGAGCTGAGCGACGGGCGGCTCGTCGTGGCCGTCACCGAGGACGCAACCGACCGGCTGGCGTTGGTCGATGACGGTGCCGTGATGCCGATCGACACGCCCTACGTGGAGATCGACGATCTCGTTGCCACCGACCGAGGGACCGTCCTCGTGCACGGGGCTACGTCGACGACGCTCGCCGGCCTCGTCGAACTGGCTCCCGACGGCGCCGTCGTCGCCGAGCACCGCGCTCCCGACGACGTCGGTGTCGACCCCCGCTGGTTCAGCGAGGCCGAGTCGGTCCGCTACGCCTCGGGCGACCGGGAGGTCCAGGCCTTCGTTTACCGACCGAACGGACTGGGGATCGCCGGCCCTGCCGACGAGCTCCCTCCGCTGGTGGTTATGGGTCACGGGGGTCCGACCGCCCACTCGTCGCCCGCCCTCAACCTCCGAGTCCAGTACTGGACGAGCAGGGGCTTCGCCGTCGCCGACGTCAACTATGGCGGCTCCAGCGGGTTCGGCCGGGCCTACCGCCGCCTCCTCGACGACGCCTGGGGCATCGTCGATGTCGAGGACTGCATCGCCATCGCCGAGCGGCTGGCCGCCGATGGGGTTGTCGACCGGGCGCGGCTGGCGATCCGGGGTGGGTCGGCCGGTGGGTTCACGGTGCTGAGCGCCTTGGTCGGCTCGACGATGTTCTCCGCCGGGACCAGCCTCTACGGCGTGGCCGATCTCGAAGCGCTGGCCTGTGACACGCACAAGTTCGAGAGCCGCTACCTCGACGGCCTCATCGGCCCGTACCCGGAGCGCCGCGACGTCTACCAGGAGCGGTCGCCGATCACCCATACCGAGCGGCTGTCGTGTCCGCTGCTCGTGCTCCAGGGTCTGGAGGACGAGATCGTGCCGCCCAACCAGTCTGAGGCGATCGTCGCTGCCCTGGCCGCCAAGGGCATTCCCCATGCTTATGTGACGTTCGAGGGTGAGCAGCACGGCTTCCGCCAGGAGGCGAACATCATCCGCTCCTACGAGGTGGAGCTGTGGTTCTACGGCAAGGTGTTCGGATTCGAGCCGGCCGATGCGATCGCGCCACCGAAGGGCGCGGTCGGCCTCGAGTGAGACCCGTGCTTGCGTGGGTTGGCCACATCAGATGTGGCCAACCCACGCACTAGCAGGTCCCGTTCTCACCCGGTTACGGACCGCTCCAAGAACCGGATCGACTGGCCGTCGACAGAGGTCGGTTCTCGTCGGATGAGGACGGGCGAGAGACGTCAGACCCCGACCGGGTCGGTCGCTGCACCGACTCGGTCGTCGGGATCCGCCGCGATCCCGGAATCGGTCTGGTCTCGTGAACCTCCCGGCCGGGGGGAGACCGGGAGGAGCAGTGGGCGCATCACCCCGAGGAGGTGCGCAGCGGTCGGACGGTCGGCGGGCTCAGAGGCGAGCATCTGCTCGACGAGCTCGGCGACCGAAGCGGGAACACAACTGGCCAGCCGGCTCGGTTCGGGCCGGCTGTCGGCGGCGAACAGCTCCCCGACGGCGACTTGGTACAGCAATGCCCCGAGGGCGTACACGTCCATCGCCGCCGACGCCGGGTCGCCCCGGAGTTGCTCGGGCGCGATCGCCGGACGCTGCTGGTCGTCGTAGAAGCGGAGCTGCTCGGTCCCGAACGGAACCGCATAGCGGAGATCGGTGATGATCAACCCGTCACGGCAGCTCCTGACGATGTCGGGCCCGAGATCGAGATGGGCGTGGCCGAGCCGATGGAGATAGGCCAGCGTCCGAGCCAGGTCGGCGCCGACGCGCAGCAGCTCGAGCGCCTCGGGCGGGTCGATCCTCCTGCCGATCAGGTGGGAAAGGCGGGATCCCTCGACCCGTTCGTACACGGCGAACGGGAGGGCGGCGTCGAGCTCGGCGGCGAGCGGCCGGACGAGCCCCGGGTGCCGAAGCCGGCGGCCCTGGTCGTACTCGTTGCGGAGCTCCGCTATGGCGGCGGCCGTGACGGGCATCCGCCGCGGAACCTTGACCTCGACGGCTCGGCTCTTCTCGGCCTCCCAGGCCAGCCAGGTCTCGATGCGGGGCCGCCGCTCGAGAAGTCCTGCGGCCCGGTAGCCGGAGGCGATCTCGCTGCCGACCTCGATCGCCCAAGCCGAGGTCGTGGTGTCGAGGCGTGACTCAACGGGCGTTGAGCCGCGGGCCCGGGTCGCCCGTTCGGCCGGGGGCATGGGCGGCGGGCCGGAGATCACCGCGCTGGCGGGGCGGGCGGGGGTGTCGTCGTTCCGCGAGCCGAGCTCGTCGAAGCCGACCGACTCCAGCCGGCCGGCCTCGAGCCGCAGCACCTGGTCGGCGGCGAACATCGCCGGGTTGAACTGCGGTGCGGTGATGATCGTGGTCCGCCCGGCGCCGGCCCGGTTCATCGCTCGGAGCGCGTGGGTTTCCTCGCGTGCTGTCAGGTCGCGCAATGGGTCCTCGAGGAGCAGGACGACCGGATTGCGGAGCAACGCTCGGGCGAGGGCCACCCGACGGCTCTGGCCGATCGTGAGGGCAGCGCCGTCGTTGCCGACCGCAGTGTCGAGGCCGTCGGGAAGGCGATCGGCGAACTCGTCGACACAGGCGAGCTTGGCCATCATCTCGATGCGGTCACGATCGACGCTGGGGTCGCCGAAGGCGATGTTGTCGGCGATGGAGCCGGTCATGATCCACGGATCCTGGAGAACGAGAGCGACCGACGTGCGGGTCGTCGTCAGCGGCAGCTCGGTCAGCTCGGTGCCATCGAGCTGGATCGAGCCGGCCTCCGGCGGGTAGAGGCCGACGAGGAGGCCGAGGAGGGCGGCGGTGTCGCTCGTCGACGGGCCGATGATGTGGGTCGACGTTCCCGGCTCGGCTCGGAGCGAGACGTCGGCGAGCACACGGCTGCCGCCTTGGGTGAAGTCGAGACCGGTGGCGACGAGCTGTCCTCGCTGGCGCTGCGACGCTCGCTTCCGGCGGCGCGCCCGGTCGGTCTCGGGGTGTCTGGGAGAGGGGTTGGTCAGCAATGACCCTCCGATCGCAGGTTCATCGCCGCGGCCCGAGCGAGCCGACTGGCGGGGGCTCGCCGAGCGCTATCTTCAGTTGTCATTCCAGTTCTTTCTCAGGTGTGGTGACGTTCCATACCGCACTGAGGGGGATGCGCGTGCCGTCGCTTTGGCGCACAGTAAAACACTCAGTGCGGTCACTCAACCCCTTTCTGTGGCAACAAGCTCAGCGATTGATGTCCTCTCATGTCGAAGCAAATCGGCCGACCAGGCAAGACAGCGCAACCACCAGGAAGCTGCCCGCTCGGAGGTAAGCGAGAAGTTTTCGGTCGCCTGCTGGCCGCTACGCTCGTCGGCGTCGTTTTCGTGGCCGCTTGCTCGTCGGCCAGCGACGACGCCGCAGCGCCCGCGATTCCGGCGGTGACGGCGACACCGCCGACCACAGACGGCGCGGACCCGGCCGACGAGCCGCTACCGACGTCGACCGCTTCGACGTCGGCGAGCATCGCAGCACCGACCGGGCTGCGGGTCGGCGCCGCCGTCTTGGCGGCCGATGGGTTCGCCGAACTGACGGGCCAGCGCATCGGTGTGATTCTCAACCAGGCGTCGACGATCGACGGTCAGCCACTCCTCGACGTGCTCGCCCGGACCGAGGGGATCGATCTGGTGGCCGCGTTCGGGCCCGAGCACGGGGTTCGGGGCACCGCAGCGGCCGGAGCGCCGGTCACCGGGGGCATCGACGCCACCACCGGGGTCAGGATCCACAGCCTCTACGGGGACACCCGGGCGCCGACACCGGCAATGCTGGCCGAGCTCGACGTGCTCGTCTTCGACCTCCAGGACGTGGGAGCACGCGTCTACACCTACCTTGCGACGATGGGCCTGGCGATGCAGTCGGCGGCGGAGGCCGGGCTTCCCTTCATCGTGCTCGACCGTCCGAACCCGCTCGGCGGCAGCTACGTCGACGGCCATGTGCGCGATGAGGACCACGCGTCGTTCATCGGTCAGTACCCGGTCCCCGCCGCTCACGGGATGACGGCCGGTGAGCTGGCACTGGCGATCAAAGGGGAAGGATGGCTCCCGGGCCTCGACGGCCTCGATCTCCGGGTCGTGGAGATGAGCGGCTGGCACCGCGACGATCGGTGGGCCGACCTCGGCCTCGGCTGGGCCCCGCCGAGCCCGAGCCTGCCGAGCCCGACGGCGGCGGAGGTGTATCCCGGGACCGTCCTGTTCGAGGCCACGTCGTTGTCGGTCGGCCGGGGCACTGCGGAGCCGTTCACCACGATCGGCGCGCCCTGGGTCGACGGGCCGGCGCTGGCCGGCGCGTTGAACGAGCTCGGCCTGGCCGGGGTGTCGTTCGAGGCGGTGACGTTCGTGCCCGAGGCCACCGAGTCGGTCCCGGCGCCCCCCTATGCAGGGGAGACGTCGCACGGCGTGCGGGTGGTGATCGAGGACGCCTCGTTCCGGCCGGTCGCGACCGGACTCCACCTGCTGGTTGCGTTCCGCGACCACGCGGACGCCCGAGGGGAGCCCGAGCTGGTCGCCGCTCCCAAGCTCTTCGACTTGCTCACCGGCACCGATGCCGTGCGGACCGCATTGGAGGCCGGCGCCAGCGCAACTCAGCTGATCGAGGCCTGGTCGCCCGAGGTCGCCGCCTTCGAAGAGCTGCGACGGCGGTACCTGCTCTACGACTGAGGTTCGCCAGGGAGCCGCTCGGCGCTGGTGTCCTGTCAGCCTGATCATGTCACTAATTCGCCGGCTCTCGACGCCCCTCGCGGCGTCCTCGTCGTTGCCTCACGCTCACGGGTGAGGCCGCCTCCTGCGTCCTTGCGAGGGA
>JAOTYQ010000479.1 GCA_029861725.1 Acidimicrobiia bacterium
GTGGCTTCGTGATGACGTCGTCGGTCGGCGCCAGCTCCATCAAGCGGCCGAGGTACATGACGCCGATCCGGCCGCTGACGTGGGCGACGACGCTGAGATCGTGGGAGATGAACAGGTAGGCGAGGCCCAGCTCCTGCTGCAGCCGGGCGAACAGGTTCAGGATGTCGGCCTGGATCGACACGTCGAGTGCCGACACGACCTCGTCGCACAGCAGCAGATCAGGCTCGAGCGAGAGGGCTCGGGCGATGTTGACTCGCTGCCGCTGGCCCCCCGATAGCTCGTGAGGATGGCGGTCGCCGTGATCGGGGGCCAAGCCAACGCGCTCCAATAGCTGGTCGACGACGTGCCGCTCGTTCGCTCGGCCACCCTTGCGCTGGATGCGGAGCGGTTCGGCGATGCTCGCGCGGACCGTCATCCGGGGATCGAGGGCCTCGTTCGGGTCCTGGAAGATCATCTGGTATCGGCCCCGAATCCTGCGGAGCTCCCGACTCGACAACTGATTGAGGCGGATCCCGTCGAGGCTGATCGCACCCGACTGTGGTTTGACGAGGCCGGAGATGGCGCGGGCGACCGTCGACTTGCCAGAGCCGGACTCGCCGATCAGGCCGAGTGTCTCTCCGGCTCCGATCTCGAAGCTGATGCCCTCGACAGCGTGAACCCGGGCGCGACGATCACCCCGCACGGGGAACTGCACCACGAGGTCCCGGACTTCGAGCATGGCCGCGCCGTCGTCCGCTCCCGCGTTCTTCCCCCTGTCCACGATGATGGTCCTCCCCCGAACCAGTTGCGCCGACACTGTCGCACCCTTGCACTGCCTGTCAATTCAGTCAGCGCTGTTCCCGTCTTCCTCAGCTATTCGCTCTCAGCGGTCGCTTCCGCACTCACAGCACCGGGCAGGTCGAGCTGGTCGTAGCGCCAGCACCGGACCGACCGGTCGAGGCCGATCTCGACCAGATCCTGACGGCCCTCGCAGCCATCGACCGCGTACTCGCACCGTGGCCGAAACCGGCATCCGTCCGGCATCTCGTGGAGGAGCGGCACCCGCCCGGGGATGGCGTACAGCTCGCTGTGGCGGTCCTCCGCCCGAGGGATGGCCCGCAGCAGACCCGAGGTGTAGGGATGGCGGGGTGAGAGCAAGGCCGCATCGACCGAGCATTGCTCCACGACCTCGCCCGCGTACATCGTCAGCACCCGTTCGCACGTCTCGGCGACCACGCCGAGATCGTGGGTGATCAACATCACGGCGGTGCCACGGTCTCGGCTCAGCTCCAGGATCAGCTCCAGGATCTGGGCCTGGATCGTCACGTCGAGTGCCGTCGAGGGCTCGTCGGCCACGAGCAATTGCGGCTCACAGATGAGGGCCATCGCGATCATCGCTCGCTGCCGCATCCCGCCTGACAGTCGATGCGGGTACTCCCGGTAACGCTGGGCCGGCTCAGGGATACCGACATCCTCCAGCAAGTCGATCGCCGCAGCCTTCGCTTGCTTGCGTCCGATCTCGGGATGGTGAGCCCGGAGCGTGGCCGAGATCTGCTGCCCGACCGTGAACACCGGGTCGAGCGCGGTCATCGGCTCCTGGAAGATCATCGAGACCTCCCGCCCCCGTACCCCGACCATCTCCTTCTCCGGCAGCTTGGTGACGTCGCGGCCGTTCAGCAGCACCTCCCCTTCGATGCGGCTGTTGCGCTCGGGCAAGAGACGCAGGATCGACAGCCCCGTCACCGACTTGCCGCTGCCGCTCTCCCCCACCATGCCGACCGCCTCCCCGGCCTCGATGGTGAACGACGACTCCCGCACCGCTTGGACCTCGCCCCGCATCGTCTGGAAATAGATGCTGAGATTGCGGACCTCGAGCACCGGCGCCGACGCCGTTGGCTCGGCGGCTCGGGCCGGCCGGTCGCTCGTCTCGGTCATGGCCGCACCGCTCTCTTGTCCGGCCGCTGGGCCAGCCGTTGCAGCACCGGCTGGGCGAGCTTGACGAAGGTGCAGGCGAGGCGGCGGGTGTCGCGGGGGTCGATCAGGTCGACGACGTCACCGTTCATCGCCGCCTTGAACGGCGACCGGAGCCGCAACAGGCGCTGCTCGATCATCTCCCGGTGGGCGTCGGGGTCGTCGGCGGCCTCGATCTCGCGGCGGTAGGCGGCGGCGACGCCGCCCTCGATCGGGATGCCGCCCCACTCCCCCGCCGGCCATCCGAACCGTAGGTTGATCCCGTTCGGCAAGCCGATGCTGTTCGGTCCGTCGGCGGCCACCCCGTAGCTCTTGCGGACGTTGAACTCGACCTTCGGCACTGACGCCTCGGCCGAGGCGATCAGGGCTCGGACACCGCGGCGCATCGTTGCCTTGCGCTCGGCGTCGGACCCGAGCATGAAGCCCGGCATATCGAGGAAGATCAGCACAGGCAGGTTGAACGCATCGCAGAGGTCGACGAAGTGGGCGTACTTGTCGGCGCCGTCACCGTCCATGGCCCCCGCCAGCTTCATAGGGTCGCTGGCGATCACGCCCACGCTGTAGCCGTCGAGCCGGGCGAACGCCGTGATGATCGCACCCGCGTAGTGGCGGCGCATCTCGAAGAACTCGCCGTTGTCGACGACGAGTCGGATCAGCTCGCGGGCGTCGTAGCCCCGCCGCCGGTTGTCGGGAATGAGGTGCAGGAGCTCCTCAGGGCGGCGGTCCGGCGAATCGCCGCTCTCGACCCTCGGCGCGACCTCGCCGGTCGTGTTCGGCAGGTACGAGAGGAAGGCCCGGATCTGTTCGAAGGCCTCCTCCTCGTCGTCGGCCACGTTGTCGACCTGGCCGCTCTCGTAGACGTGCATCCGGTAGCCACCCAGGGCCTCCTTGTCGAGTGTCTCGCCGATCGCCCGCTCGACCACCGGCGGTCCCGACGGGAAGATCTGCGACCGCTCCTTGACCATGACGGTGAAGTGTGACATCAGCGCAGCCGCCGCCGGCCACCCGGCAACCGAGCCCATAATCCCGGCCGCCACCGGGACCTTCGTCAGCAACTCGACGCTCTGCCACCAGAGGTCGCCCTGGGGGAGCGCCATCCGGCCCGACTCCTCGTCGGACTTGGAGCTGTGGCCGACCCCTTCCCGCAGCTGGATGTACGGGATGCCGTACTGGATGGCGAGCGGCTGCACGAACTGGTGGGGCACCTTGTGGACGTTGTGGGGGCTGCCGCCCGAGATCGTGAAGTCGTCACCTCCGATCGCCACCGGTCGGCCGCCGATCTCGGCCAGGCCCATCACGTATCCGCCGGGAGTGAAGCCTACGATATTGCCGCTCTCGTCATAGGTCGGGCCGCCCATCAAGGGCCCCATCTCGACGAAGCTGTCGGCGTCGACGATCTTCTCGATCCGCTCACGGACGGTGTACCGGCCACCGTCGTGTTGGCGAGCGATCCGCTCGGGACCTCCCATCTCGGCGGCCAGGCCCTTGATGTAGCGGATCTCGTCGACCGCGTCGTCCCAGCTCATCCCCGGTTTCCACGTCTCGCGGCTCGGATCGACAGGCACCGTGAACCCCCTTTGCCTCGGCGGCGTCATCGTATGGTCCAGGTGGGCGTCGACGCCAGGCTGGAGATGAGCGCGCAGCGCGGCGTCGGCTACAGTCCGGCCAGCGTCGAACGAGCACAGGGGATTCGATAATGGTCGAGATTCGCGCCGAGATCGCAGCCACCGTCTGGAAGGTCGAAGTGGAGGTGGGGCAGGCGGTCGAAAAGCATCACGAGCTCGTCATACTCGAGTCGATGAAGATGGAGATCCCGGTGATCGCCACCGCTTCGGGGAAGGTCGCCGAGCTCCACGTCGCCCCCGACGATCGGGTCAACGAAGGCGACCTGCTCGTCACGCTCGACTAGCGCTCTGGTCACGGCTGGTAGCTCAGGCCCGGCGTCATCCCGAGGCGAGTGCGCAGCACCCCCTGGGCATCGGCCACGAAGTCGGCGATGAGGGGCCGGGTGTCCCGAGGGTCGATGATCTCCTCGATGTCGAACGAGTGGGCGGTCCGCATCGGCGACGACAGCTCCTGGAGCCGGCCTTCGATCTCCGCCCGCTTGGCCCCCGGGTCGTCGGCCTCGTCGATTTCCCGACGGTAGGCGGCGGTCGTCCCACCCTCGATGTGCATCGAGCCCCAGTGGGCCGATGGCCAGGCATAGCGTCGGTACATGTCGTAGGGCCGCCAGTGGAGCGCCCCGCCGACCCCGTAGCACTGGCGGATGACGATCGACAGCATCGGCATCGAGCTGGCGGCGAAGGCGGTGGCGACCCGGGCGCCATACCGGACCGAGCCGGCCTGTTCGTGTTCCGGTCCAACGGCGACCCCCGGGGCGTCGACCAACCACACGAACGGCAGGTGGAACGTGTTGCACAACTGGACGAGCCGCATCGCCTTCTGCCCCGCGACCATATCCATGGCCCCGCCCAGGACCGTGGGGTTGTTGATCATGACCCCGATCGGGTAACCGGCAACCCTGGCCAGGCCGGTGATGTGAGACCGGCCGGCATGCGGCGAGATCTCGAACAGCGAGTCCCTGTCGAGCACAGCATCGAGCACGGCGAACGGGTCGTACACTCGCCGCCGGTTCTCCGGGATCAAGCCCAGCAGGGTCTGTTCGCCACGGTCGACTGGGTCGGTCGAGTCCGTTCGTGGCGGCATCTCCCACACGTTCGACGGGAGGTAGGAGAGGAAGCGACGGATCTGGACGAAGGCGCCGTCTTCGGTGTCGGCCAGGTTGTCGATCACCCCATTGGGGATCTGGACCCTCTCGTCGCCGAGGTCTTCCTTGGTGATGTCGATCCCGAGCCCGGCCTTGACGACCGGTGGGCCGCCGACGAAGAGCTGGCTGATGCCCTTGACCATCAC
>JAOTYQ010000480.1 GCA_029861725.1 Acidimicrobiia bacterium
CAACAGATGAAGCTCGGAATGTTCTCGATGCCCAGCCACCCGCCGGAGCGAGACATCAAGCAGGGATACGAATGGGACCTCCAGACGCTGATCTGGGGTGACGAGTACGGGTTCTCCGAGGCTTGGATCGGCGAGCACTACGCAGCGCAGTGGGAGCCCCACCCGGCGCCGGACCTGCTGGTGATCGAGGCGCTGCGGGCAACCAAGAACATCCGCATCGGTCCCGGCGGTTTCCTGCTCCCCTACTACCACCCAGCGGCGCTGGCCAACCGGGTGGCTCTCATGGATCACCTCTCCGAGGGTCGGCTCAACTTCGGCATCGCCGCCAGCGGGCTTCCCAGCGACTGGGAGATGTTCGGGGTCGACGGGATGGCGGGCGAGAACCGTGACATGACCGCCGAGTCGATCGACATGATCATGAAGATGTGGACCGAGGAGCCGGGCTGGAAGGAAGAGGGCAAGTTCTGGACCTGCAGCGTTCCGGTCGGCATTCCCGAGATTGGCCTCGTGCAGCACCTGAAGCCGATCCAGCAACCCCACCCGCCGATCGGCGTCGCCGGCCTCTCGGCCCCGTCTCCGACGCTGGAGCTGGCCGGGGAGAAGGGCTGGCTGCCGATGAGCCTGAACCTCAACGCCGGCTACGTGAAGAGTCACTGGGACTCCTATGCTGCCGGCGCCAAGCGGGGCGGTCACGACACGTCGCGAAGCGAGTGGCGGATGGTGCGCGAGGTGTTCGTCGCCGACAGCGACGACGAGGCCTACGAGATGACGGTCAACGGGCCGATGGGACGGATGACCACGGAGTACTGGATGCCACTGCTCAAGGCGTTCGGGTTCGACGAGTACATCAAGGCCGACCCGTCCCACAGCTCCGATGATCTCGGACCGGAGTACCAGGCCGAGCACAACTGGATCATCGGCTCCCCCGACACCGTGGTCGACAAGATCGAGAAGATGTACTCCGACGTCGGTGGCTTCGGCTACCTGCTGCTGTTCGGCTTCGACTATGCCGACCAGCCAGAGCAGTGGCGTCGGTCAATGGAGCTGCTCGGCACCGAGGTGTTGCCACGGGTCGAGCACCTCACCGGCGACTGACCGACTGCGCCACCGCATCTTCGCGGCCCCGGGGCTCGTCCCCGGGGCCTCTTCTCTTCGGTCTTTTCTCCGTCCCGGATCAGAGCTCGACCGGAGTCTCTCCGGAGGCTGGGAGTCGGTAGACGAAGTCGCAGTGGGTCGCCCCGCTCATGATCGTCTGGGTGCGGGTGAACTCGATGTTGGGGTTGAAGCCCTCCACCATCGTTCCGTCGCGGTTGCACGACAGCGCGGCGCCGAGGTCGGCCAGGCCCAGGTCCCGGTACATCTCTGCGTAGCGACATCGAGTCACGTTGAACGCAAAGATGCCGTCGACCTGCTCGACGACCTCGATCTGCAGGGCCCCGCCCTTGGTCCAGTTGTCCATCGAGTCGGCGAAGTGGGCGAGATCGTTGCCGCCGAGCTGGGCGGCCAGCTCACTACCTTGGGTCTTGGCCACATCGACCACAACCTCGCGGGCCAGCTCGTAGACCCGTTCGGCGCCGAACTCCTCACCGAGGCGGGCGAGGAGCGGGGCCACGATCCTGGCCTCGATCTCACGGCGCTTGAGAACGCCGACATCGTTCAGGGTGTCGGGCGTGCGCCCGTCGTCGATCTCGCTCATGAGCTTCAGCCGGTGAGGGCGCTTCCCTTCTGCCACGGAGCGATCTGCCCCTCGTAGACCGACGGGCCGTTGCGGAAATGCGACGCCTCTTCGAGGGTCTCGACGAACGGCATGTCGATCGGATACAGGTCGTCGCCCCGAGGTCGGGGTCCCGACTTCGAGACGTGTCCCCAGAGCGGGTGACCGACGACCTCCTCGGCGACCCAGGCCGCCTCGATGAGCTTGTCGAGGTCGTAGCCGGTCTCGATCCCCATCTCGTGGCAGAGGTCGACGAAGTCCTCGGTCGGGACGTGGCCCGCCGACCGACCGTTGCCACAGTACGGGCAGCCGCCCATGCCACCGATCGAGGTGTCGAACTCGGTGACGCCGAGCTGCAAGGCCTCGTAGTAACTGGCGATCGTCGCCCCCCGGGAGTTGTGGAGGTGCAGGTGGAACGTCTCGATCTCGGGCCAGGTCTCGCGCACGGTCAGGATCGTCCTGCGAAGCTCATGCGGGCTGTTCCAGCCCATGGCGTCCGACAGCGACAGGCGGTTCACGGTGAACCCGGCGTCGTGCCACTTGTCGACCATCAGACCGATGAGCTCGAGCCGTCGCTGGAGGTCGAACGCGCCCTCGAAGTTCGAGCCGAACGGGCTGCCGAGCGTGACCGTCCCAGCATCGGCGTCGGCCTCGCGAGCGGCGGCGATGGTGCCGTCCATCGAGGCGATCTGCTGGGCCTGGGTCCGGTTGTAGTTCCGGCGGGCGAACGAGTCGCAGATCTCGACGTGGGTGCTGTAGCGACGAGTGCGGACATCGACCTTCGGGTAGAATCGATCGGCCCGCTCGAAGCCCTTCTGGTTGAAGACGGCCGCCGTGTACCGGATGCCGGGCTTGGGCACGAACCTCTCGGCTAGCTCCTCGATGTTCGCCATCGACGGTGTCCACTTGGGGTGAGCGAACGAACCGATCGAGATGACCTTGGCTCCGGTCTCGCCGAGGGCGTCGAGCAGCCGCAACTTCTCCGATACCGGGATGTCGGGGCTCTCGATCTGCAGGCCCTCCCGCATCGTGTCGTCGGTGATCGTCACCCGTTCAGGTACCAGATCGGTCATGGCGTCGTCCCTTCTTCAGTCCGGCGTTCACGTCGAGCCTTGGCCAAGCGTAGGCGTCGCGTCGAGATGGGTCCCAAGTGCCGGGCGGGGTCAAGGGGCTGGGTCTCCTAGGCTCCGGCGAAGGCTCGCTCCAGTGCCGCCCGGAGCACCGCTCGGTCGACGACGCGGTCGGTCCACAGGCGGATGTTCTCCGCCGCCTGGTTGACCAGCATGCCAGTACCGTCGACGACCGCCGCACCGCGAGCTGAGGCCTCGTCGAGAAACCGGGTTCGCGGTGGGTTGGGGACCACGTCGGCCACGACCGTCCCCGGCCGCAACCCGTCCCATGCCACCGGGACGGCGGCACCGGTGTGGGGGGCCATGCCGACCGGTGTGGCCTGGACGACGAGATCGGTGTCCTCGGGGAGCCCGACCGGCGTCGACGGCGCCCCCGGCCACGCCCAAACCTCGGCTCGGGCCGGGGTCCGCTCGGCGATCAGCGAGGCGAGTGCCTCAGCCCGGGCTGCGGTCCGGTTGGCGACGAGGACGGTTGCCGCCCCTCGCAACGCCACCTCGACTCCGATGGCGTGAGCAGCGCCACCGGCCCCGACGATCAGCATCCGGCACCCGCCGAGCTCGAGGTGCTCCTCGGCCGCGGTGGCGAACCCGACGCCGTCGGTGTTGTGCCCCACCCAGCCGGCCGGGGTCCGGACGATGCAGTTGACGGCGGCCGTGATGGCCGCCGTCGGCGACAGCTCGTCAAGGTGCTCGATCACGGCCTGCTTGTGAGGGACCGAGCAGTTGAAACCCCGCCACCCCATCGCCCGGGCGCCGGCCACGGCGTCCGGTAGATCGTCCGGCTCCACCTCGCAGTTGACGTAGCGCCAGTCGAGACCTTCGGCGGCGAAGGCAGCGTCCATCATCGCCACGGTCGGGTTCTCGGCCGAGCCCGTGCTGAACGAGCCGACCAGCTCGGATCGAAAGCTCATCGGGGCGCCTCCGCTACCGCTGGGGCTCGATGACCACTTTGCCGAGGGCCTTGCGGTCCATGAGGGCCCGCAGAGCCGCGCCCGCTCGTTCGAGCGGATAGCGACCCGACACGTGGGGCTGGAGCTTGCCCGAGGAGGTGAGATCTATCAGCTCGGCACTGACCGCATCTCGCAGCTCGGGGTCGCGAGCGGTCATAGCCCCGAAGAAGACACCGACGATCTGGCAGCTCTTCAACAGCGTGAGGTTGAGGGGGATCGCCGGTATGCCGGCGGTGAAGCCGATGACGAGGAACCGGCCCTCCCAACCGATCGCCCGGAGCGCGGCCTCGGCGTAGTCACCGCCCACGCAATCGTAGATGACGTCGCACCCCTTGCCGTCGGTCAGCTCCTTGGCCCGCTCCTTCAGATTCTCCGTTGCGTAGTTGATCGTCTGGTCGGCACCCCGAGCGCGACAGAGGTCGAGCTTCTCCTCGCTCGATGCGGCGGCGATGACCCGGGCCCCCATCAGCTTGCCCAGCTCGACCGCCGAGAGCCCCACGTTGCCGCCGGCCCCGAGGATGAGTAGTGTCTCGCCTTCCTTGAGCTCGCCTCGGTACTTCAAGCCGTAGAGTGTCGTCCCGTAGGCGTAGTTCAGCCCGGTCGACTCGGCGAAGCCGACGGAGTCGGGAAGGCGGCGGGCCCCGGCGGCTGGGACGACGGCCAGCTCGGCGAACCCGCCGGTGGTCCCGAGGCCGCCGACGACCCGATCCCCAACCGAGAGGCCCTCGACCTCGTTCCCGAGCGCCGCAACCACCCCCGCGACCTCACCGCCGGGGACGTAGGGCGGTGGGGCCTTGAACTGGTACCTGTCTTCCAGCATCAACGTGTCGGGGAACGTGACCGCAGCCGCCTCGACCTCGACCAGCACCTCCTTCGGTCCCGGCGTGGGATCCGGCATCTCCTCGACCGCCAGGTTCTCGGGTGGTCCGTACTCGTTGCAAACGACAGCTCTCATGGCATTCCCTCGTCGTGCCGGCTCACTCACCGGGTGATGGTGAGCAACGTTAGGTCACGAGCGGCAACGGGGCGGAGTTGCGGTCGGTGCCCGGTCCTGCTGGCGTGCG
>JAOTYQ010000481.1 GCA_029861725.1 Acidimicrobiia bacterium
CCAAGACACTCCGGCCCAAGACACTCCGGCCCAAGACACTCCGGCCCAAGACACAGCATCGACCGCGTGCGGCTCGCTCCCGGTCATCTCCGAAGCGTGCGAGCAGCTGATCGATGCCGCCTCGTGGGCCCTCGACTGCGGACTTGGCGGAGTGGGCGAGTGCGCCGGCGACATCACCGAGACCGTCGTCGCCGGCGCATTCGACTACTTCGCCCGCTGGGTGGCGGTGGGAGCGATCGGTGCGATCGACCTCGTGTGGGTCGGGATCGACGGCACGACGACGCCCGTGATCGACTCGAGCTCGACGGTCTTCCAGACCTCATTGGTGGCGGCTCGGGCGCTGGCGCTTCCGCTGCTCGTGCTGGCTGCGCTGTACTCGTTGCTGAAACGCGACGCAGGCATCGCCCTCAAGGCTGCGTTCATCTACCTACCGGGCTCGGTGCTCGGCATGGTCGCTGCCGGCTACATCATCACCGCGTTGCTGGCGGCCACCGACGAGTTCTCGGGCGCGTACCTCGACGACGGGCAGTCGAGCGTCGCCGTGTGGCTCGACGACCTCGGCGGCCTCATCGCGGCAGGCGTCGGCATCACCGCGCCCATCTTGCTCGTCGTGTTCTCCTTCGTGCTCATCGCCGGGTCGATCCTCGTCTGGCTCGTGATGGTGGTCCGGGCGGCGGCAATCCTCATCACGTATGCCTTCATGCCCCTCGCCTTCGCCGCAATCATCTTCCCGGCGACCCGTTCGTGGATCAAGCGACTCATCGAGATCCAGTTGTCGTTCATCCTGGCCAAGCCGGTCATCGTGGCCGTACTGGCCCTCGGCTCCCAAACCCTGAACGACGCCGACAACGCGCTGGTCGGGATGATCCAAGCCGCTGCGCTGTTCTTCCTCGCCGCATTCTCACCGTTCGCACTGATGAAGCTGCTCCCCTTCGTCGGCGACGAGGCAGTGGCAGCGATGGAGCAGCCGTCACGAGCGCCGGCCAGCCGGGTGGCATCGATCGCCATCGGCGTTGTGAGCGGTCAGCGGCTCGCCGGTTTCCTGGCCGGTTCGCAGCAAGAAGGTCCGAGTACCGCCGCCTCGGTCGGCGGCGGACCGGTCGGGACCGGGGGATCACCGTCTTCCGCCGGGGGTGAAGGCGGTGGCCCCCCACCTCCGCCCGGAGGATCCGGCGGAGGGAGTGGTCCATCGAGCGGCCCCGGAGGGGATCAGACCCCCGGGGGCGGCTCATCTGGGGGCAGAAGCGCTCCGGGAGGCGGCAGTGGCGGCACCCCGGGGGGCGAGCGCCCGGCCGGAGGTGGGGGTGGGGGCGGCGACGGCAGCGGAGGAACACCCCCGCCGCCGAGTCGACCACCGAGAGATCGTGGATGAGGCCCTGGGGTCGGGACGAGGCGGTGATGAGAGCGAGGTGCAATGGAGAGCAGCGAGGTCCGGTTCCAGTACGGTCCACCGGTACGGGCGACGTTCATGGGTGGCATCCGACACGCTCAGGCGGGCTTCTTGGTCGCCGCCTTCGGCTCAGCCGTACTCTTCCTACGCTTCGTGCCGGGGCAGCTCGGTGTCGGCATCGCGCTCCTGCTCACGATCGCCGGCGTAGCGGGTGCCTTCAGCACGATCGAGGGGCGTCCCTTCGACGACTGGCTACCGGCGTGCTCGCACTGGTTGATGATCGTGATGCTTCGTAGGCGGCGTTGGCGGTCGCCGGCACCGGCGATGGGCGAGCGGGCGCCGGTGGCGAGGGATCCCGAGCCGCCGGCCGAGGGCGTCGTCGCCGCCAACGGGAGCCGGGTGCAGGGCAACGGTGCCGGGCCCGTGCCCGGTGTCCCGCCGCCGGTCCGCCCGCCTCGAGCCCCTCGGCCACTGCCCGGAGCCGGCGTCGCGCCGGCGGCGAGCGGTGACGGGCCGAAGCGGCGATGGTGGCGCCGAAAGGCAACCCGAGCGGCAACGCCGGAACGGGCTGCGAGCTCGGCCGAGCCTGCCAGTTCGTCGCGGCGGGCGACGACGTCGGCGGGCGCCAGGAGTCGTAGCGTTCGGCGGGCGGGCAAGCCATCCCCGCCACCACCGATCGCAGACTGGCAACTGATCTACACGTCGGTGTCTGGCCAGGCCATGGGGGTGTTGCGAGACCGCAAGAGCAAGACGTGGGTCGCCGTGATCAGGGTCCAAGGCCAGTCGTTCATGCTGCTCGACGAGGGTGAGCAGGTCCGACGGCTGTCGTCGTGGGCAGCCGTGCAGGCGTCGATGGCCCGGCAGGGGAGCCCGATTGCACGGATGCAGTGGCTCGAGCGCACGCTCACCGAGGTAGGCGACGAGATGCGGTCGTTCTTCGACGAGCGAGCGGGGGGTGGCGGCGGGTCCCGGGCCCACGAGTCCTACGCCGAGCTCTTGGTCTCGGCCCAGCCGGTCACCCAGCAGCACGAGACCTACCTCGTCCTCCAGGTGTCGGCGACCAAGGCTGGGCGCGCCATCAAGCACGCCGGTGGTGGCGACCGAGGGGCGGTGGCCGTGCTGTACCGGGAGCTCGACCACCTGCAACGTCAGCTCCGGGAGTCCGACCTCACCGTCACCGGGTTCCTGTCCGGCGATGAGCTCGCCATGCTGGTGCGGACCCAGTTCGATCCCGAAGACGCCCTGGCCCTCGCCGCGAGGCAGTCGCTGACCGATGAACCGCTGGTATCGGCCCGGAGCGCCTGGCCTCTGGCCACCGAGGTGTCGTGGGGCCACTACCGCACCGACCGGATGTTCCACATCACCTACTGGGTGTCGGAGTGGCCGAAGCTCGGCGTCCGACCGTCGTTCCTCTCCCCGCTCCTGCTGACCAGCAACGGCGTCACGCGTACGGTGTCGGTCGTCGCCGAACCGATCCCGACCGCCCAGGCCGTCCGCAAGGTCGAGCACCAGCAGACCGCCCGGTTGTCGGACGAGGAGATCAGGGCCGGCGCCGGCTACCGAACGGGAGCCCGCCGCCGCCGGGAAGCCGAAGCCCTCGACCGGCGGGAGAACGAGCTGGCCGACGGGCACGCCGAGAACCGCTACTCCGGCTACGTGACCGTCTCCGGTCCGAACCTCGACGACGTCGAGGTGGCGGCGGCCATGATCGAGCAGGTCGCCTACCAGTGCCCGGTCGAGCTCCGACGGTTGTGGGGGGAGCAGGACTCGGCGTTCTACTGCACGATGCCGATGGCCCTGGGGTTGACGTGATCGCCGCCCTGGTCGTGCTCGCCATCGCGCTGACGGCCTATCTGAGCGTCATCGTCGCGGTTGGCATCTTGTCGTCCTCGCCGGCGACTCCGGCTCATCACTCCACCACGGCCCATCTCCAGGCCCTTTATCCGTTCCAGTCGCCCGCTGGCCTCGGCGGCCGGGGGTGCTACATCGGTCAGGAGGTGCTGGGGGGATCGTTCTGCTACGACCCCTGGGAGCTGTACCGGGTGAACAAGGTCACCAACCCGAACATGGTCGTGGCCGGCCAGATCGGTCGTGGCAAGTCCTCGCTGGTCAAGACCTACATCTGGCGCCAGTCGGCCTTCGGTCGTCGGGCGGTCGTGATCGATCCCAAGGGCGAGTTCGCCCCGCTGGCCGAGCAGATGGACGGCACCGTCATCCGGCTCGAACCCGGTTCGTCGGTGCGGTTGAATCCGCTCGACCCGGGCCCGGCCGCTGCCGCGCTGCCGACCGAGGAGGTGGGCCGCCGCCAGGACCAGGTGCTCATGTCGCTGGCCGAGTCCGCCCTCCACCGCGACCTGCAGCCGGAGGAGCGGACGGCCATCGTGCTCGCCCGCAACGAGGCGAGTCGGATCCTCAACGAGCCGACCATCGGCGACGTCGTCGACATCCTGCTCGCTCCTCCGGCCGAGCTGGCCGCCAGCGTCAACACCACCTCGGCTCGGCTGGCGGAACGGTCTCGGGACACTGCGCTCGAGCTACGACGCCTGTGCGAGGGCGATTTGAAGGGCATGTTCGACGGGCCGACCACGGTCGAGGTCGATTGGGATGGCCCGATCGTCGTGCTCGACCTCTCGGCCCTCGGCAACTCCGGCGATGCCCTCGGTCTGGTGATGGCGTGCGCGATGGCGTGGCTCCATTCGGCGATCGCCCGAGCCGACGGCGTGCAGCGCATCCTCCTGCTCGACGAGGCGTGGTACCTGCTGTCGAACCTCGCACTCGCCCGCTGGCTCCGTGCGATGTTCAAGATGTCCCGCCAGTACGGGCTCTCGAACATCATCGTCGTGCACCGCATGTCCGACCTCGAAGCGGCGGGCGGCCAGGGCTCGGAGTCGACCAGGATCGCCCAGGGCCTCCTGTCCGATACCGAGACCCGGGTCGTCTACGCCCAGTCCGACGGCGAAGTGGCCGACACCCGTCGCCTGCTGGGACTGACCGACGCCGAGGCCGAGGTGCTGCCGAGGCTGGGGCGGGGTGTGGCGCTGTGGAAGGTCCGCCAGCAGACCTTTATCGTCGACCATCGGATCGGCGACCACGAGTGGGAGATCGTCGACACCGATCAGTCGATGCGGGCCGGTCTCGAACCAACCGGGCACGGGGCCTCCGGCGCGGCCGGAGGCGGCGACCCGGACCGGATCGATTCGGGGGCCGGAGCCGTCGCATGAGCCGTGAAGGGCGGATGAAGTCCGGGAGCCGGCCCGTTCCGGTTGCCTGGCTCGATCCGGTCGCCGCCTCGCCGATCGAGGTGGCGGCGGGCGGGCTGATCGTCGCCGGCCTCGGTCTCCTCGGGATGATCTGGGGGGCGGCAGTGGCCTCGTCGTGGTTTGTGACCGGCGAGCCGGCCGATATCGGTGTGTCCGACGCCGCGCTCGCGATGGCTCGGTTCGGGACGAACGGGCTCAGCTG
>JAOTYQ010000482.1 GCA_029861725.1 Acidimicrobiia bacterium
AGATGTCTTTGTCGTTGCCGGTGGGCACGCCTGCCCGGGCGAACTCCTCGGCCAGCACGGTGCGCTCGAGCATCGATAGCCCGGCCCCGCCGTACTGCTCGGGCCAGGCCACGGCGAGGAGGTCGTTGTCGGCCAGGATGGGCCGCCACCGGGCGATGAACGCCGCTCGTTCCTCGGGGCCGAGGGCACCCATGCCTGCCCAGTCGGACGGGAGGTGCTCGGCGAGGAACGCCTGGATCTTCTCGCGGAACGCCTGGGCTGCGTCGGTGTAGGTCGGGTCCATGGCGCCCAGTTTCCCAGCCCCGCCGATTCCTGGCGAACCGTTGGCGAACCAGTCGGTTCGCCCTCGATGAGGGCGAACCCGGCACTAGAGCAGGTGACCGACCTGGACGAACAGGAAGCTCCCGGCGGTCGCCAGCCATAGCAGGTAGGGCACCGCGGTCAGTGCGATCGCCTGCACCACCGGGAGGTCATAGGCCCAGTTGACCGCGCTCACCAGCATTGCTGGCATCCACAGCCCGAACACGAGCACCGCTGCTGCGGTGCCGATCCCCGCGGCCGGGGCCAGGATGCCGGTCAGCTGTAGCAGGACCGCCATCACCAGTATCGGCCGGTGCGCGAGACCGGTCAGCTGTGTCGGTCGGAACAGCGGCATCGGCTCCTGGCGCCGACGATCGGCCACCCGACCAGCCAGCCACACGAGGAGACCGAGACCGATCCAGCTGTAGAAGCCGATCAGCACGAACCGGGTCCCGGCTCGTGGTGCGCTCAGGCCCTGCAGGCCGAAACGGTTCCAGGCCATCACCAGCCAGGCCCCGATCGCGGTGAAGGCTGGTGCGAGACTGGGCTCCCGCACCCGCTCCCAGCCGACCGGGGTCACGCCGAACGCTCGGGCGAGCTCGCTCATGGCCCCCAGACCCTTCCGTCGGGCCAGAACGTGTCGTAGTCGCTAGGGAACGATGTCAGCGCAGGCAAGGTGTCGAGGATCTCACCGGCGAGCGGACCGCTCCGGGCGATGCCCCGGGTCGGGTCCCACTCCGTCCCGGTCTCGCGGTCGATCACCCGATCACCCGATCGCTCCAGGGTCACGACCTGGTCGTCGAGGCGGCGAGAGAACACCTTCCACCGCTGGGGGTCGGCCGGGTCGGCGACGACAGCGATCTCTACGCCGGCGACGACGTCGTTGATCACGCCCCGGGCCTGGAGATCGTCGGCCGGGTAGGCGACGGCCTCGACCCCGAAGTCGACGACCAGATACAGGCCCTCCAGATCGAAGGTGGTGACGCCGCCCGGCACGTCGAGCGCCAGCGTGTCGGGGTTGGCGCTCGACCAGGCCTCCCACGTGGTGAACGTCATCGGCAGCAACTCGAGGGTCTGTCCCTTGCGGGGCCCGACGATCGCTTCGCCGAGCGGCTGGCTCCAGATCGAACCCGTGTCGTGATCCCACCACGTCATCGCGTTGCCCCACAGCGCTCCGTGAACGCCGAAGATGAGGGTGTCTCCGTCGACCTGTCGGCGATGGACCATCGCCGTCGCGCACAGCGGTCACCAGGTGACCAGGATCGGTAACCCGTCAATCTCGTCGACGACCATTTCGCGACCATTGAGGAAACTGACCGGGTAGGCCTTGGCCTCGTCACCCCGAGCGACCCCGATCACCTGCGTCGGTCCGGGCCAGCCGACCTCGTCGGCGTCGACGAACGTCGGTTCGTAGATCGGTGCGATCCCGTCTCGGGGGAGGAGCTGACGGAACCCGTCGGGCAGGCGCTCACCGGCCAGGACGGGGTTGTAGACATCCGACGGGTCGGCCCGCTGGTTCGGGACGCCGGACATCGACCCGGGGCTGCCGGTGAACGCCCACGCGGTGAGCGCAGCCAAGGCGAGCCCGCCGAGGGCGAGACGAGAGAGGTCCATGCTGATAGCAACTCGGTGGCCCCGCCATTCTTTCCGCTTGGCCGAAGCTGGTTTGCCGACTCGGCCGCAGCGAGGCGACGATGAGCGATGAACGAGAGCTGAGCTGTTGCATGCGAATCGGACTGATCTCCGACACCCACATCCCCGAGGCGATGCCCGAGCTGTGGCCCCACGTGTTCGACGCGTTCGAGGGCTGCGACTCGATCCTCCATGCCGGCGACATCTACGACCTCTCGGTGATCGAGGGGCTGACCGAGATCGCCCCCACCTTTGCCGCCCGGGGCAATGGCGACGACGGATCGGGCGGGCGCGAGACCCAGCCCGACGACGACCGCTTGCGGGAGTCGTGGATCATCGAGCGGGCCGGCGTGAGGATCGGGCTCACCCACCACCTCCCGATCCCGGAGCAGAAGCACTACACGGTGGCCAAGGCCATCGAGCGTCACTTCGACGGAACCGACCTCGATGTGATCGTCTACGGCGACACCCACGTGGAGCACATCACCACGATCGACGGCATCCTCTGCGTCAACCCCGGCTCCCCGACGTTCCCTCACAATCTCCAAGTGCAGTACGGCACGATCGGTTTCCTCGACCTCGGTGACCGTGGGCCCGAAGCGTCGATCTGGCGGCTCAACGAAACCGGGATCGAGGTCTTCGACTGGGACACATGGGGCCGCCCGTGGTGAGGTCGAGCAGCCGCTGAGGGGCACACTGGGGCGATGGCGTCCAACGATCTGCAGCGCTGCGGCTGGCCGACGAGCGATGACGACTATCTCGACTACCACGACCACGAGTGGGGCCGGCCGACGACCGACCCCCACCGTCTCTTCGAGAAGATCTGCCTCGAGGGCTTTCAGTCGGGCTTGAGCTGGCTGACGATCCTGCGGAAGCGCGACCGGTTTCGCGAGGTGTTCGCCGGTTTCGACTTCGAGCAGATCGCCGGCTTCGGCGAGCGAGACGTCGCCCGCCTCCTCGACGACGCCGGGATCATCCGCCATCGGGGCAAGATCGAGGCAACGATCAACAACGCCCAGCGGGCGTGCGAGCTGGTCGAGGCGGAGGGCCCGCTGGTCGACTGGATCTGGTCGTGGGCCGTGGAGGTCCCGCAGCGGGTCGACCTCGGTGACGGCCCGACGGTGCCAGCCAAGACCGAGCGGTCGGCCGCCCTGGCCAAGGAGCTCAAGCAGCGCGGCTGGCGGTTCTTCGGTCCGACGACGGCCTATGCGTTCATGCAGTCCGAGGGGTTGACCAACGATCACGACGTCGAGTGCTTCGCCCACAGCCCGTGCGAACAGGAACGGCGGGCTGTTCTCGACGGTCGCGCCCTGCGGCCTGACCCAACCTGACGGGGATCCCAACGCCGGATAGCGGGCGGCGAGGGTCGGCGCACTTGGTCCAGTACGCTCCCGGCAGTATGAGCCAGATCCCTCCCGACGCCGCTCACGGTTGGGTGGACCCGTACGGGAACCACCAGCCGGGTGCTCCTCCGGCGGGGTATTGGCAAGCCAACGATGGCCGTTGGTACCCCCCGAGCCCACCGTCGGCCGCAGAGACCCAGATCGCCCCGACGACTACCGCTCAGCCAACGACACCGCAGCCCGGCCCTGTCGAGTCGACGTTCCAACCTCCCCAGCCTGGCTCGGCGCACGGGTCCGGACCGGTCGAGCCACCGACGTTCCAGCCCCCGGCACCGGCCCCGCTGCCTCAGCAATTCCCCCCCGCCGGTCCCCCACCGAGCCAGTTCCCGGCGCCGTCGGCGCCGCCCACCGAGCCGCCATCACCGTTCGCCTCGCCGACGGCGCCACCGGGGGCGTTCCCGGCGCCGGGATCGGGGCCGCCGCTCTCGCCGCCGCCGGGCTTCGCTCCCCCACCGTCGCAGGGACCGCGATCGAGGACCGGGCTCTATGCTGCGCTCGCCCTGATCGCCCTGCTGTTCGCCGGCTGCACCACGGTTGGCATCATCGCTCTCAACCGGGCCGACGATGCGATCGATACCGCCATCGACGAGCTGACGACCACGACCGAGCTCATCGACGATGGCAGCTCGACGTCGTCGGCCCCGGCCTCGACCGACGACGCCACCGCCACCAGCGAGCCGAGAAGCCTCGCCGGGGTGACGACGAGCGCGCCACAGGGCGCCGGGTCGGGCGACGCCGTCGGCTGCACCCTCGTCAACTCGGAGACGATCGTGCTCGAGGTGGTGAACAGCGCTGCGACCGTCCAGAGCTACTTCCTGACCGTGGCCTTCTTCGACGGCGAGCAGCGGCTCGGCGACACGATCGCCTTCGTCAACAACCTCAGGCCGGGCGAGCGGACGATCGAGTCCTCGTTCATCTTCGACCAGGAAGGGAGCCGCTGCGAGGTCATCGAGGCCGACACGTTCCCCGCCGAATCCGATCCGGCCCACCTGGCCGATGTGTCGCCGTGCACGATCACCGGCGTCGACTTCGCCAACGATGTCACCGCCGAGTTGACGGCCACCAACAGCTCCTCGACGACGAGCGACTACTCGATCCAGGTCGCGTTCGTCGATCCCGACGGCATCCGGCGTGGGACCGGTTTCTCGAACGTGGAGAGCGTGCGCCCCGGCGAGACCGCTCCCGCCGACGTGTTCAGCTTCGTCGAGGATCGTCCCGACCTCGTCTGCCAGGTCGTCGGCGTCGACCGGATCGCGTCGTAGCGATCTCGGTCCCGCCTCATCGGGCGTCGGTCGACGCGTAGCCGCCGGACTCGAGATCGGCCTTGTCCTCGGCAAGCGCGCGAACGAGCCCTCGCCGGGCGTTGGCCCGCACCGCCGGGGCAGCAATGGCCTGGAGGCCCCGCAGCTCAGCTCGCAGCAGGGCGGTGACCACCGAACGCTCGGGGCCGTCCTGGTCGACGATGAAGGTCAGCGTCGCTCCCGTGAGAGGCCCGGCAGCGACCGTATTG
>JAOTYQ010000047.1 GCA_029861725.1 Acidimicrobiia bacterium
GGAGGCAGCAGCACCCGGCCTCGCCGACATCGTCATCGACTCCTAATGGTGCGGGACAGCGGCCGTCCCCGGCGGGCTCAGACCGGTTGGCGCCGGCCCAGGACGAGCAGATACAGCCCACCGAGCAGGCCGAACACCATGGCGAAGAGCAGGATGATGCTGAGGATCCCTCCGATCAGCGGCAGACCGCCGACCAGGTAGCGAGCGAGGAAGGCCCCGACCGCCATCACCAGCAGGGCACTCCCGGGTTGCATCATGAGCTTCATGCCGACCACCTTTCGGATCCCTGTGGCACTACGGTTCCTGTCCGTCAACGGTACACCGAGACGCCGACGGGGAAAGTTCGCGAGATGACGACACCTCTACCGCAGATCAGCCCGGCCTCGTGGGAGCATCCCACCGACCGGGCGGCGCTGGCCGCGCTGCGCGCGATCCCGGGTTTCGATGCGGTGCTGCGGAAGGTCGTCGGCATGCTCGGGGAGCGCAATATCCGCATCAACTACCAAGCCCAGGCGCTGAAGGTCGGGCCCCGCCAGTACGACGACCTTCATCGCAGCCTGCTCGAGGTGTGCGACACGCTCGACACGGACCCACCGCCGCTGTACGTGTCGCAGACGCCGCTGGCCAACGCCGGGGCGGTCGGAATGGACCGTCCGTTCATCGTGTTGAACAGCTCGCTCATCGAGCTGTCGACGCCGGAACAGCTTCGTTTCGTGTTGGGTCACGAGGTGGCCCACATCATGAGCGATCACGCGCTCTACCGGACGCTGCTCTTCCTCCTTCTCGAGTTCGCTCGACCCCTGGTGCCGGTCGTCGGGCAGGCGTCGATGCCCATCACGTTGGCCCTGCTCGAGTGGAGCCGGAAATCGGAGGTGTCGTGCGATCGGGCCGGGCTGCTCGCCGTGCAGGACCCGGATGTCGCCTACGGGGCCCTGGGTACGATGGCGGGCGCGATCCGGGGTCGGCAGGGGACGATCGACATCGAGGCGTTGCGGGAGCAGTCGGGCGAGTACCTCGATGCCGAAGGCCTCGACGGCTTCTTCAAGTTCATGTCGACCGCCCGGCGAACCCACCCGTTCCCGGTGATCCGGGTGGCCGAGCTCAGCGAGTTCATCGACAACGGGCGCTACGCCGACATCGTCGGTGGCGACTACATCCGGAGGGGCGACGAGCCACCGCTGGCCCAGGACCTCGATCAAGCCCGGCAGGGATTCTCGACCTCGGCCCAGAAGGTGTTCACCGACGCCGACACCTACGTCAACGACACGCTGATGGGGTGGGCCCGGGCGGTCGGAGGACGGCGCTAGCGCCGGGTCCTGCAGGTTGGCGCTCAGCGGCCGTTGACCGACCAGTGCCACGGCTCGCTCGGGAGGTTCTGGAGGCCGTAGCGGGCAGCGTTGTCGCGGAGCCAGGCCCAACCCGAGCCGGACCGTGATCGGATGAGGCTGCCGTTGTGGGTGAAGTCGATCGCGAGGCCCTGCTCGTGCATCGAGCGCCCAGGCCGGGCGGTCGGTGGGCTGCACTGGCTGGCTGGCATCTCGTAGATCGCGTAGTTGCTGGTCCCGCAGTTGTTCCGGCGGGCTGCGATTTGCCCTTGTGGGCTGCGGTAGCCACCGCCTGCTAGGTCGACGCCACCGGCGGCGGCGTCGGTCAGGAGCTGGCGGATGTTGTCGACGATCGAGGTGTGGACGTAGATGCCGTTGCCGGCGTAGGCAATGTCGTCCTCGGTTATCACGTTCGGCGGCTCGACGGTGGAGGGTGGCGGGACCGGTGGGGCGGAGGCTGCGAGCTGGTCGGCCAGCTCGTCGGCGACGGGCAGTCCGGATACAGCCTCTTCGCCCAGCTCGGCCAGTGCCGCTCGCTCGGCCAGGAGATGGTCGAGCCGCTGCTCGGCGGCGGCGGTGACGACGCCCTGGGCTTCACGATCGCGTTCGAGGGTCCCGAGCTGCTCGGTGGCCTCGGCCCTGAAGGCGTCGGCGGCATCGACGGCGTCGAGGGCCTCGGCTCGGCGGACGTCGAGGTCTTCCCGAGCCGCCCGCAGCTCACCGACGAGATCGAGGTCGGTCTGGGTGGCCTGGGCCAACATCGTCTGGCGGCGCACGGCTTCGTTGGGATCGGGCACGGCGACGAGGACGACCTGATCACCCTCGTCACCCATGAATGTCCGGATGGCCTGGGCGCTGAGGCGGCCTTCGAGATCGTCGATCTCGGCCTCGGCCGCGGCCACCTCCTCGGTCCTGGCGCTCACGGTCGCTTCGGCCGACGCGAGCCGCTCGTTGGCGTAGTCGACGCGTTGGGTCTGGGTGACGACTCGCTCCTGGAGCACCCGGAGGGCATCGGTGACGTCGCCGAGCTCGGCGTTGGCGGCGTCGACCTCGCGAGCCTTGGCCGCTTCGGCGGCCTCGATCCGCTCCCGTTCGGCCTGTTGGGCCGCAGGGTCGGACGCGGCGGTGGTGGGGCTGCCGGCAGCGGTCGAGGTCGGTGCGGTGGTCGAGGTGGTCGGGGCCTCGGCCGTCGTCGATGGCGCGGTGGTCGAGCTCTGGGTCGTCGTCGAGGAGCTCTCGCTCGTGCTCGTCGACGAGGGGGCGGTCGTCGACGAGGTCGAGGACGATGTGGAGGCGGTGGAGGAGGTCGAGCCCGAAGTCGAGGACGTGGTCGTCTGGGCGCCAACGGGGAACGATCCCAGCCCTACGAGAACCACGACGGCGACCTGGACCCGTCCTAGCGCCCGAACGGGCGCAGCGCTACGCCGGAGACGGCGTTGCCGCTTCATCCCCACTGGTTCCTCCGCCTTGGTTGAAACCCTTTCGTCACGGAACCGTAGTGGGGCGGTCTTGCCTCTGCACCGCGACGGAGCTGTTTTCTTGGATTTCTTGCTTACACCATAAGCACAGGGAGGCTCCAGCCGGGATCAGGCCGTGATCGAGTCGACCTTTTCCTGACGGTGGGTGGCCTCGATGAGGCGGACGGTGCCCGAGCGGCTCCGCATCACCAGCGACTGAGTCGTCGTGCCCTCGCTGGTGACCTGGACCCCTCGCAGCAGGTCGCCGCTGGTGATGCCCGTGGCGGCGAAGAAGCTGTCGTTGCCCGAGACCAGATCGTCGAGGGTGAGGATCTTGTCGAGGTCGTGCCCTTCGTCGAGAAGGATCGCCCGCTCATCGTCGCTTCGGGGCCAGAGCCGGCCTTGGAGGTCGCCACCCATCGCTTTGAGCGCAGCGGCGGTGATCACCCCTTCGGGCGTCCCCCCGATGCCGAGCAGGATGTCGGCGCCCGACTCGGGCCAGGCCGTGGCGATGGCCCCGGCTATGTCTCCGTCGGGAATGAGGCGGATCCTGGCGCCACAGGCTCGGATCTCGGCGATCAGGTCGTCGTGGCGGGGCCGGTCGAGGACGACCGCGGTCAGCTCCGACACGGCCTTGCCTTTCGCCTTGGCCAGCGCCGTCAGGTTCCGGTCGACCGGCAGGCGGATGTCGACGATGCCCGCTCCCTCGGGTCCGACGGCGACCTTCTCCATGTAGACCGCCGAGCCGGGGTTGAGCATGGCGCCCCGGTCGGCGACGGCGATGACCGCGATCGCCCCTGCCAGTCCGAGCGAGGTGAGCGTGGTCCCGTCGATCGGGTCGACGGCGATGTCGGTGGCCGGGGGCTCACCGGTACCGACGCTCTCGCCGTTGTACAGCATCGGTGCTTCGTCCTTCTCGCCCTCGCCGATCACGACGATGCCGTCCATCTCCACGCCGGACAGGACCGACCGCATCGCGTCGACCGCGGCCTGGTCGGCTCCGATCTTGTCGCCGCGGCCCTTCCACTCGGCGGCGGCCATAGCCGCGGCTTCGGTCGTGCGGACGAGTTCGAGCGCCAGGTTGCGACCTGGCTTTAGGCTCTCCAGTGCCATGACCCAACCCCAATCGTGGTTCTCGTAATGGGAACGTAGACGCGGACCGGGCCGACGCTCAATGCGGCAGGGAGTCTCCGAGCACGCTCAGGCGCACCTCCGCCCAGCGGATGTCTTCCAGGGGATAGGGGTCGTCGGGGTCGGCCTGCTCGGCGGCACGGGCGGCGGCCAGGTCGGCCTCGACCTGGGCTCGATCGATCTCGTCGGCCGGAACGGCGGCGTCGGACAGGACGGTCACCTTGCTGTCGGAAATGGTGCCGGTGACCGACACGAACCCCCCGCGGACGGCGAACCGCTTGATCGTCCCGTCGGCCTCGGTGACCCGGATCTCGCAGGTCAGCAGCGACCCGATGAACGGCTCGTGACCGGTCAGGAACGCGATCTCGCCCCCGCCCCGGGTACGGGCCACCACCTGGACGCCCTCTCCCGAGTAGAGGGACTCCTCCGGAGAGACGAACTCGACCTGGAGGACCATCAGGCTCCGGCCTGCCGGTGGAGCTGTTCGGCCTTCTCCCTGACGTCGTCGGCCCCACCGACGTTGAGGAACGCCTGCTCCGGCAGGTCGTCGAGCTCGCCGGTGACGAGCGCTTCGAAGCTGTCGATCGTCTCCTCGACCGGGGTGAAGATGCCGGGCAGGCCGGTGAACACCTGGGCGACGAACATCGGCTGGGACAGGAAGCGCTGTACCTTGCGGGCCCGGTCGACGGTGATGCGGTCTTCTTCGGACAGCTCGTCGAGACCGAGGATGGCGATGATGTCCTGCAGCTCCTTGAACCGCTGGAGGATTTCCTGGACCTGCCGGGCCACGTTGTAGTGGCGCTCTCCGACCACCTCGGGGGCGAGGATGGTCGAGGTCGAGGCGAGGGGATCCACCGCCGGGTAGATGCCGAGGGCGGCGATGTCGCGGCTCAGCTCGGTGGTGGCGTCGAGGTGGGTGAAGGTGGTGAACGGCGCCGGATCGGTGTAGTCGTCGGCGGGCACGTACACGGCCTGCATCGACGTGATCGACCGGCCACCGGTCGAGGTGATGCGCTCCTGCAGCTCGCCCATCTCGTCGGCCAGCGTCGGCTGGTAGCCCACCGCCGAGGGCATGCGGCCGAGCAGGGTCGATACTTCCGAGCCGGCCTGCACGAAGCGGAAGATGTTGTCGACGAACAGCAGCACGTCCTGGCCCTGCACGTCACGGAAGTACTCGGCCATCGTCAGCGCCGACAGGGCGACCCGCAGCCGAACGCCGGGCGGCTCGTCCATCTGGCCGAAGCACAGCGCTGCCTTGGCCAGCACCGGCGTCTTGCCGTCGCCCATCATCGTCTCGCCCATCTCCAGGAAGAGGTCGGTGCCCTCCCGGGTTCGCTCGCCGACGCCGGCGAACACCGAGACGCCGCCGTGGTTGGAGGCGACCCGGGTGATCATTTCCTGGATGAGCACGGTCTTGCCGACACCGGCCCCGCCGAAGAGCCCGATCTTGCCACCCTGGAGGTACGGCGTCAGCAGGTCGAGCACCTTGACCCCGGTCTCGAGGACCTGCTTGGTCGGCTCGAGGGTGTCGAACGCTGGTGCTGGCCGGTGGATCTCCCACCGGGTGTCGATGTCGAGCTCGTCGATCGGCACGTCGAGCGGCTCGCCGATCACGTTCCAGATGTGGCCGAGCGTCACGTCACCGACGGGGACCTGAATGCCGTGGCCGAGGTTGCGGACCTGCGCTCCCCGGCGGAGCCCGTCGGTCGGCTTGAGGGCGACGGCCCGAACGCGGCTGCCTCCGAGCTGCTGAGCGACTTCGGCCATGACCGTCGTGGTCTGACCGTCGACGACCACGTCGAACTCGACGGCCTGGTTGATCTCGGGGATCGAGCCGCTTGGGAACTCCGCGTCGACGACCGGGCCGGCGATGGCGACGATGCGGCCTTCTTTGAGTTGCGGTTCGGTGGCTGTCATCTGAACGTGCTCCTGGGGCTCTCTCGAACGGTGGCGGTGGCTCGGTCGGTACTCAACTCGACGCCAGGCTGGCGTCGTCGGCGGTTTCGTCGGTGTCCTCGTCTTCGGCGAGCGCTTCGGACCCACCGACGATCTCCATGATCTCTGTAGTGATCGACTCCTGCCGGGCCCGGTTCATGGCTCGTGACAACTTGACGATCAGCTCCTCGGCGTTGTCGGTCGCCGCCTTCATCGCTCGTTGACGGTTGGCGTGCTCCGATGCCGCAGCGTCGAGGAGGGCGGTGAAGAGGCGGGCCTCCACGTAGCGGGGCAGGAGGTCTTCGAGCACGCCCTCGGCCGACGGCTCGAACGCGAACGCAGCGAGCGCTTCGCGATCGCCCCCGCCGACCTCGGCCATGACCTCGGTGGATTCGAGCGGCAGGAAGCGGCGGACGACCGGCCGTTGGGTGCCGATGCTGACGAACTCGGTGTAGACCAGGTCGACCTGGTCGACCTCGCCGCTGTCGAACAGTTGGCGGACCCGGCGGGCGATCTCGCGGGCGTCGTCGTAGGTTGGGTTGTCGGTGAAGCCGGAGTAGGCGTTGTCGATGTGGTAGCCCCGGAAGCGGTAGTAGTCGCTGACCTTCCGTCCGACGGCGACGATGCGGTAGTCGCCGCCTTCGGCTCGGAGGGCTTGGATCTCGCGCTCGGCCATCCTGACGACCGACGCGTTGTACGCCCCGGCGAGACCCCGGTCGCCGGCACAGATCACGAACGCTACTCGTTCGACCCGCTCGGCCTTGCGGAGCAACGGGTGGTCGACCTCGGCTCCCCCGGCGGCGAGGTCCTCGATCACGCTGGTCAGCATCTCGCTGTAGGGACGGGCGGCCCGAGCCCGCTGCTGGGCTCGAGCGACCCGTGTGGCCGCGATCAGCTCCATGGCCCGGGTGATCTTCTTGGTGTTCGTCACGCTGGCGATGCGACGACGCAGTATGCGTTCGGTTCCACCCGGCATCGGTCGTTCAGTCCTCCGCTCGGCGTATGTCTTCTTCCGGCAGCGTGTAGGGCGCGTCGACCATCTTCGTGGTCGCGTCGCCCTGCTCGGCCGGGTCGGGCTCGTGGACCGAGGCATCGCTGGTGACGAACTGATCGGCGAAGGCGCCGATGGCCGCTTCCATGGCCTCGTCGTCGGGAACGACGCCCTTGGTCCTGATGCTGTCGAGCACGTCCCCGTGACGAGCCTGGAACCACTGGACGAGCTCGATCTCGAACCGGGACACGTCGACCAGGGGGACGCCATCGATGTAGCCCCTGGTGCCGGCGTAGAGCACGACGACCTGCTCCTCGACGGGGACGGGGCTGTTGATGCCCTGCTTGAGCAGCTCGGTCAGGCGGTAGCCCCGGTCGAGCTGGGCCTGTGATACCGCATCGAGATCCGATCCGAACGCCGCGAACGCTGCGAGGTCGCGGAACTGCTGCAGATCCGACTTGAGCGTGCCGACGGCGTTCTTCATCGCCTTGATCTGAGCCGCCGAGCCGACCCGCGACACCGAGATCCCGACGTCGACCGCGGGCCGCACACCCGACTTGAACAGGTCGTCCTGCAGGTAGATCTGGCCGTCGGTGATCGAGATCACGTTGGTCGGGATGTAGGCGGAGACGTCGCCGGCCTTGGTCTCGATGATCGGCAGGGCGGTCAACGAGCCGGCGCCGTTCGCGTCGGAGAGCTTGGCCGCCCGCTCCAGGAGCCGGCTGTGCAGGTAGAACACGTCGCCCGGGTACGCCTCGCGTCCTGGCGGCCTCCGCAGCAGGAGGGAGACCTGGCGGTAGGCCTCGGCTTGCTTCGAGAGGTCGTCGTAGATGGCGAGGGCGTGATCGCCGGTCTCCATCCAGTGCTGACCCATGGCACACCCGGCGTAGGGAGCGAGGAACTTGAACGGCGCGGGGTCCGAGGCCGGGGCGATCACCACGGCGGTGTACTCCATCGCCCCGTACTCCTCGAGGAGGGCGACGGTCTGGGCGACCGTCGAGCCCTTCTGTCCGACCGCGACGTACACGCACTTCACGCCGAGGCCCTTCTGGGCCAGGATCGTGTCGACCGCGACGGTCGTCTTGCCGGTCTTGCGGTCGCCGATGATCAGCTCGCGCTGGCCCCGACCGATCGGGATGAGGGAGTCGACCGCCTTGATCCCGGTCTGGAGCGGCTCGTGGACCGGTTGACGGCCGGTGATGCCGGGGGCCTGGATCTCCATGCGTCGGGGTTGCACCCCGGTCAGTGGGCCCTTGCCGTCCTGGGGCTCGCCGAGCACGTTGACGACCCGCCCGATCACGCCGTCGCCGACCGGGACCGACAAGATGTCGCCGGTGGCCTCGACGGTCTGGCCTTCTTCGATCGAATCGACCGCACCGAGCACGACGGCCCCGATGCTGGTCTCGTCGAGGTTGAGGGCCAGGCCGATCGTGCCGTCCTCGAAGCGCAGCATCTCGTTGACCGATGCGTTCGGGAGGCCGATCACCCGGGCGATGCCGTCACCGACCTCCCGGACCGTGCCGACCTTGGCCGAGCTCAGGGCGGGCTCGAAGCCCTCGAGGTTCCTGCGTATCGCTTCCCTGATCGTTGAGGTGTCGAGCGTTATGTCAGCCATGTGTCTCTTCCAGCAATATGCGTCTGCGGGTCGTTCGTGTCGGTTTGGGGTGAACTGCTGCGGTCAGCGGGGCTCAGAACGCTTCGCGAAGCTGGCCGAGCCGCGATCTCACGCTGCCATCGATGATCTGGTCTCCGATCTGGGTGACCAGACCACCCATGATGGACGGGTCGACGATGACTTTCACCTCGACGTCGGAACCGGTCGAGGACTTCAGCGCCTCGGCGAGTCGGAGCTGCTGGCTCGGATCGAGGGGAACGGCGGAACGGACTTCGGCGACCACCTTGCCCCGCTCGGCGGCGGCGAGCTCGATGACCCGGTCGGCGATGCTGGTCAGGTAGCGGCCGCGGCCGGCGCCGACGACCATCGACACCGCCGCGGTCGTTAGGCTGGACGCTCGACCGCCGAGCAACTCCTCGACGATCTGCTGACGCCTTCCAGCCGGCATCGCCTGGTCGGCGAGGGCGGCCCTGAGCTCGTCGGAGGAGTTGACGGCCTGGGCCACCTGCGACAGCTCGCTCTCGAACTCCTTGGAGCTCCCCTCGGCGGCAGCGATGCCGAGCAGGGCCTCCGCGTAGCCGCTGATGACGTCGTCGGCCATGAGCTATCCGTTTCCGACGCTGGCGATGTAATCGTCGATCAGGTGCTGCTGCGTCGCCGGATCGAGGTTGCGCTCGACGACCCGCTCTGCCGCTCCGATCACGATTTCCGACACCTCCGACTGGAGGTCGGCCACCGCCCGCTGACGGGCGCTTGCCACTTCGGCTTCGGCTCGCTGACGCATCTCGGCGATGTCGGCTTCGGCTCTGGCCTGGAGGTCGGCCTTCATCGCCGCTGCGTCGTGGCGGGCGTCGTCGAAGATCTTGGCCGCCTGGGCGTTGGCGTCGGCGAGCTCGGCTTCGTGCTGCTGCTTGATCGCCTCCGCCTCAACCCGGGCGTTCTCGGCCGCCTCGAGGTCGTCGCGGATCCGCTCGGTGCGGCGCTCCATCGCCCCGCTGACGGCCGGGAAGCCGAAGCGGAACATGATCCCGAGCAGGACCAGGAAGGCCAGGCCTCCCCAGATGATCTCGTTGACCTCGGGGAAGATCGGGTTCGGCGCCTCGATGCACAGCTCCAGCTCGTCCTCGATCTCGTGGAGGCGGTCCTTGGCCTCCTCGCTTGCCCCTTCGGCCTCGCCGGCCTCGAGGTCGGCCTCGACGGCCTCGACCCCACCCAGCTCGGCGATGGTCTCGACCATGCAGGATCCGATGGTCTCCTCGACGGCCTCGGCCGGGCTGGCCAGTGCCAGCCCAGTGGCAATGGTGAGGAGGGCTGCTACTACTACCCGTGTTGGTTTCAAGGTGAGCCTCACGATCAAGGCAGCAAGAGGATGAAGACGACGAACCCGATCAGGGCCAACGCCTCGGTGAAGGCGATACCGAGGAACATCGTGGTCCGAGCGACGCCGGCCGACTCGGGCTGGCGGGCCATGGCCGTGATGGCGTTGCCGACGACGATGCCGATGCCGACGCCGGGGCCGATGGCGGCGAGGCCGTAGCCGAGACCGGCGCCGATGGCCTTGAGGCCCTCGAGCATCTCGCCCGGTCCGGTCTGGGCGAAGATTGCTATCTGTGCAAGCAGGCTGAGCACGCGGTGTCTCCTAGTGTTCCGGGTGTATTGACTGTCCGATGTAGACGGCGGTGAGAATCGTGAAGATGAACGCCTGGAGGAACGAGACCAGGATCTCGAACCCCGTCATCAGGACGAGCATGGCGAACGGAAGGACAGCACCGATGACGGTGGACTCCCACAGCGTCGCCGTGAGGACCGCGAAGGTGACGAGCAGCAGGTGCCCGGCGACCATGTTGGCCCAGAGCCGGATGGCGAGCGACAGGGGCCGGATGATGAGGACCTGGAGCAGCTCGATGGGTGCGACCAGGATGTACAGGGCAAGGGGAACACCGGGTGGGAAGATGCTGTTCTTCACGTAGGCGAGCCCCTGGGCTTTGAAGCCCTCGTAGTGGTAGATGAACCAGACGAGGATGGCCAAGAAGAGGGGCAGCGCCATCCGGGAGTTGGCCGGGAATTGCACGAACGGGATGACCTCGAAGATGTTCGTGAAGAAGATGAAGAAGAACATGGTGGTGAGGAACGGCATGAACTTCCGGCCGTCGATCTCGCCGATGGTCGGTTTGACGACGCTGTCCTCGACGAAGCCGATTCCGCTCTCGGCGATCGTCTGCAGCCCAACCGGGACGAGTGTCTTGCGGGACCCGGCGATGAGGAACAGCCCGGCGGTGAGGACGAGTGCTGCCAGGTAGATGAGGACCGTCTTGTTCATGGCCAACGGCGTGCCGGCGAAGGCGAAGTCGGGCCAGACGAAAAGGTGACTGATCGGTGGGAACTCGAGGGCTAGCGTCACTTGGTTTGGCTCCTGGTTCGACCTGTGGTGACAGGGGACCGGTTCGATGGGCGAAGACCGGGATAGGCCAGCGTCATGGAGACCCGTTGAGTCTCCCAGGCCAGCAAGCCGAGGTGGCCACCGACCAGCGTGATGGCGAAGGGAACGACCTCGAACCAGCTCAGATCACGGAGTGGGACGACGACGACCCCGAGCAGCAGCAGCCGGAGCACGAAGCCACCGAGCACACCGATCATCAGCAGCTCGGGCGAGATCGAGGCGGTCCGGCCGATGATGGCGGCCCCGAGGAGGAAGTTGGTGATGACGATGCCGATCGCCAGGCCGCTCGACAGCGCCCCGCCACCACCCCAGAACACGAGGCCGAGAGCCGCGAACCCGGGGGAGACGAACAGTCCGAGGCGGGCGAGATCGCGCGCGACTTCACCCTCGGGTCCGTGTGCGTCTGGGGCCTGTGGGATCATTGGACCGAGGCGGACCCACTGCCGGGATCCATCGGCGCCCGATCCTCGGCGGGTGCCCGACGGGCGGCGTCGAGCCGGTCCATCTCGGCGGAGTAGTTGTACCAGAGCTTCCAGATCACATACCCCGCGACGAAGACCGTGAGAGCGATGGTGAGGAACGGTCCGGTCCCGAGCCGACGGTCGAGGAAGTAGCCGATGACGGCGAACAGGACTGGGGTCGCGACGAGCTCGAACGCTGCGGTGAACCCTCGTTCAACGCCGTGTCCAACCCCCGTCGGTGTGTGCTGGTCCTTGTTCAACGACTCTCCGGACAAGGACACGTAGCGAGATCTCCACAGATCGAATTTCGTCGGTCAGGGGCCAGGTGCCTGGCTGGTCGTCCGAGACTTTATCGGCGAGGTGTCAGCTTTGACAACCCAGATCGCTCACGGATTCACAATGTCCTCCATCGCCATCGGAGATGGCCGGAAAACCGCTACCTGAGGCCTCGATCGGGCACTTTGGCCGGCCGCTCGAAGCGGGTCCGATCGGCGCCCGAGGCGGGTTGTGAAACCGGGCCGGCGGAGCGCTCTGCGGCGACCTCGGCCTGGGGTGGCGACGGCTCGGGCACCGGGATGGGCGGGGTGACGTCGATCGAGACGTCACCGTTGTCGCCGGGGACCTCTGCGGCGTCGGGTGCGGCGCGGCCGGTGGCGGCACCGGCGTCGGTCCGACGGTTCGCGGTGCCCGGCTGGAACAGCGTGAACAAGACGAGGGCGGCGGCACCGACTCCCATCGGCACGATCGCATCCCCCTGGCCCTCGTTGTAGGTCGGGTACAGCACGAACGCCGACAGCAACGCGGTCCACGCCCACAGGATCCAGACGCTGCGGCGGTGGCCGTGGCCGAGGCGGACCAGGCGGTGGTGTAGATGGTCCTTGTCGGCGGTGGCGAGGCCCTTGCCGCCCTTGGCCCGGCGCAGGATGGCGAATGCGGTGTCGAGCACCGGCACCCCGAGGATCACGAGCGGGATCGCCAGCGGGGCGTAGAAGAAGAAGGTTTGGCCGCTGAAGGGATCCGGGGTGCGACCACCGACCGCCATCGTGGATGCGGCCATCAGCGAGCCGAGGAGCAGCGAGCCGCCGTCGCCCATGAAGATCCGGGCTGGGTAGACGTTCCACGGCAGGAAGCCCGTGCAGACACCGAGGACGAGGGCGGCGACCAGGGGGCCGACGTTTCCCGGTAGCAGCAGCTCGACCTGGCCGAGCCGGATGCCGTAGAGCAGGAACGCGGTGGCTCCGATCCCGACGATGCCCGCTGCCAGCCCGTCGAGTCCGTCGATGAAGTTGACCGCGTTCGCCATGCCGAGGACCCAGACGACCGTTGCGACGAACGCGAGGTCGTAGGGCAGCACGAACACGTCGAGGAACGGGATCCGGAACCAGATGATGCTGACCCCGCCCGCCGCCAACAGGCCGGCGGCCAGGACCATGCCGGCGATCTTCGCCGGAGGTGACAGCTCGCGGAGATCGTCGAGGAGGCCGACGCCGTACGCCATCGTCGCACAGGCGAGGATCGCCCACGGCTCGGTCGAGCCGTCGAAGGTGGCGTCGAACGATCCGCTGAACCGGGCGGCGAGGAACGCGACCACGAAGCCGAGGTACATCGCCCCGCCGCCGAGCGAGCCGGTTGGGCGATCGTGGAACCGGCGGGCGTCGGGCTCGACCATCAGACCCCGCCGCCGGGACAGCCGGTCGAACAAGGGAACCGAGACCAGTGTCACCGCCGCGCCAACGCCGGCGACAAGGAGATACGAGACGAGGTCGGGCCTCATCGTTGGCCTTCCACCACGGGAACGTTAGTGGCCAGGGGGGCTCAGAATGGGTAGGGGGCGAACGGTTCGCACAGGGTGCGCACCCGTTCCCGCACCGAGGCGATCAACGCCTTGTCGTCTCGGCTGCGGAAGGTCTCGGCGATCAGGTCGGCGATCTCGACCATGTGGGTCTCGGTCATGCCCTGGGTGGTCACGGCCGGGGTACCGATCCTGATGCCGGAGGTCACGAACGGCGATCGCGGATCGTCGGGGATCGAGTTGCGGTTGAGCGTTATCCCGGCCTCGTCGAGCACGAGTTGGGCCTCCTTGCCGGTGAGCTCGGCGTCGAAGGGGCGTAGGTCGACGAGCATCAGGTGGTTGTCGGTGCCGCCGGACACGAGGCGGAAGCCGTGGCGGGCGAGCGACTCGGCGAGGGCGGCGGCGTTGGCCACGATCTGGGCGGCGTAGGCCTTGAACTCGTCGGTCGCAGCCTCGGCGAACGCCACCGCCTTGGCGGCGATGGCGTGCTCCTGGGGGCCGCCCTGCTGGCCGGGGAACACCGCCTTGTCGATGGCGGCGGCGTGCTCGTCGGTGGTGAGGATGCAGCCACCGCGGGGGCCTCGCAGCGTCTTGTGGGTCGTGAAGGTGACGATGTCGGCCACGTCCATCGGGTTGGGGTGGACGCCGCCGACGATCAGACCGGCGATGTGGGCGGCATCGAAGAGCAGTACTGCACCGATCTCGTCGGCGATGTCGCGGAACGGTTTTGCGTCGATCGTGCGGGGATAGGCGGTGGCGCCGGTGACGATCAGCTTCGGCCGGTGCTTCTTGGCCAGTGTCTCGACCTGGTCCATGTCGATCCGCTCGTCGCTCGGGGTGAGCCCGTAGCCGACGAAGTCGTACGTCATGCCGGAGGCGTTGACCGGTGAGCCGTGGGTCAGGTGACCGCCGTGGTCGAGGCGCAACCCGAGGACGGTGTCGCCGGGGTCGAGCAGGGCTTGGTACACGGCCATGTTCGCGTTGGCCCCGGAGTGGGGCTGCACGTTGGCGTGGGAGGCCCCGAACAGCTCGCAGATGCGGTCACGGGCGAGATCCTCGACGTCGTCGACTACCTGGTTGCCGCCGTAGTAGCGCCGGCCGGGGTAGCCCTCGGCGTACTTGTTGGTGAACACCGAGCCGGTGGCGGCCATGACGGCCGGCGACGCGAAGTTCTCCGAGGCGATGAGCTGGAGGCCGGTGTTCTGCCGCTGGATCTCGGCGGCGGTCAGCCGTTCGATCTCAGCGTCGACGAGGGTTGGCCAGGGCACAGGGATGCTCCTCAGTGGGTTGGAGGGTTGGAGTGGAGTGCTTGGTTGGAGTGGAGTGCTTGGTTGGAGTGGAGTGCTTGGTTGGAGTGGTTGCGTTGGACGGCGGCGGGTGGGTGGATGACCGGATCAGTCCGCCACGACGGGACCGGTGGACTCGAGCGCCTCGATCTTCGCCACCCGCGAGGCGTGGCGGCCGCCTTGGAACTCGCAGGCGACGAACGCGTCGAGGGCGTCGAGCGCCACCTGGGGACCGGTGAAGCGCTGGCCGAAGCACACCACGTTGGCATCGTTGTGCTCGCGGCTGAGCCGGGCCGAGGTGACATCGTGGACGGTGGCGGCCCGCACGCCAGGCACCTTGTTGGCCGCGATCGCCATCCCGATCCCGCTGCCGCAGACGGCGACGCCGAGCTCGGCCCGGCCGGTGACCACCGCCCGCCCGACCGCAGCCCCGTAGTCGGGATAGTCGACCGAGGTGGTGTCGTCGGTGCCGACGTCGACGACGTCGTGGCCGGCCGAGGTGAGGTGGTCGGCCAGCAGCTGCTTGAGGTCGAAACCGGCGTGATCCGATCCAACGACGAGTCTCATCAGGTCTCCGATCCAAGCGCTCGGCGATCCGGCAGGAGCGGCGGGGCCTGCCGCTGGTGGCGATACCGGTGGCGGCCGCGCTATCCGAAGCTACTCCGCCCGCCTGGCAGTTCCTACGACCCTTTCACCGTCGCCCGAGTCGGGCTCACTCCCTCGCTTGGTTCTGCCTGAGCCGCTCGTTGAGCATGTCCACCACCCGATCGTAGGCGGTCGGGCTCTTGGCCAGGAGCTTCGCGAACTCGCTCGTCCCGAAGCCGACGAGCGTCATATCGGTCTCGGCGGTGACCGTTGCGTTCCGGGGCCGGTGCTCGACGAGGGCCATCTCACCCACCATCGTCCCCGAGCCGACGGAGGTGACGAACTCGCCCCGGATATGAACCGCCGCTCGGCCATCGACGATCACGTAGCAGACGTCGCCAACCCGACCCTGGTCGATCAGCTCCGTGCCGGCAGACACGTCGACCCGCTCGCCGAGCTCGGCCACCGCTTCGAGCTCCGGCTTGGCGAACCCCTCGAAGAAGTCGACACTGGCCAGCCAATTCGTGTCCAACTTGTTGTTGCGTCCGAACATCGCGTCCTCTCCCCACAACTCATGAACTGGTTCGACCCTACTTCCAACCGGCGGTGCCGTCGCCCCGAGGAGGACCGTTACCCGTCACCTCAGTCTTGGGCGACGGGCGACCAGCAGGCGGTCCCGACCGGCGAGGTCCGGTTCGATGGCGACCTCGGCGAACAGCTCACGGGCCCGGTCAGCGACTACCGCCGCCTGGTGGGGAGCGAGCTCGAGCACAAGTGAGCCGCCAGCGGCGAGCCATGCGGGCGAGGTGGCGACGAGGTGCTCGAGATCCTCGGTCCCTTCCGGTCCCGCGATCAGCGCTTCGGCCGGCTCCCAGTCGACCACCTCCGGTGGGAGGTCCTCACCCTCGGCGATGTATGGCGGGTTGGCGACGACCACGCCGATCCTGCCGGCCAGCTCGGCGGGGAGCGCATCGAACCAGTAGCCCTGGGCGACCCGGACCCGTGAGCCGGCCCGTCCGATGCCGGCGATGTTGGCCCGGGCCACGGCGAGGGCGTCGCTCGAGGCATCGGTGAGCCATACCTCGGCGCCGGCGTGCTCAGCCGCCACGGCGAGACCGATGGCGCCGGAGCCGGTGCCGAGGTCGATGGCGAGGATCGCTGCGTCGTCCGGGGAGATGCGTTTGGCCTCGGCGATGGCGACGCCGGCGACCACCTCGGTCTCGGGCCGCGGGATCAGGACCCGGCGGTCGATGAACAGGTCGAGATAGCGGAAGCTCCACTCGGCCAGCACGTACTGCAGTGGCTCGCCCGCGAGCCGCCGGGCGGTCATCGAGTCGATGGCGGCGACGCCGCGAATCGTCGCCGGCTCGGCCGAGATCGACGGCCAGTCGGCGGTGTCGGCCCCACTGGCCTTCATCGCGATCAGGCGCCCGGTCCGCTCGGCCTCGGAACGGTCGAGTGGATGGGGGCCAGCCCGGAGCTCGTCGGCCACCTCGGCCGCCAGCTCCTGCCAGGAGATCGTCGCGCTCGCCCCCGGGTCCGGCTCGGTCACCGCTCAGCCACCGTCGGTCTGCTCGGAGAGCTGGCGAGCCCGCTCGTCCTGGACGAGAGCGTCGCTGATCTGGCCGAGCTCGCCGGCCAGGATCCGATCGAGCTTGTGGATCGTGAGGCCGAGCCGGTGGTCGGTGACCCGGTTCTCCTTCACGTTGTAGGTCCGGATCTTCTCCGAGCGACCCCCCGAGCCGGTCTGCCCCTTCCGGGCGGCCGAGGCATCGGCCTGTCGCCGCTCCTCCTCTCGCCGCAGCAGCCGGGATCGCAGCACCTTCAGCGCTCGCTCGCGGTTCTGGAGCTGGCTCTTCTCGTCCTGCATCGACACGACCTCGCCGGTGGGGAGGTGGGTGATCCGCACCGCCGAGTCGGTGGTGTTGACGTGCTGGCCCCCCGCCCCCGACGAACGGTAGGTGTCGATACGGAGATCACTCGGGTCGATGTCGACGTCGACCTCTTCCGCCTCCGGGAGCACGGTGACCGTGGCCGACGACGTGTGGACCCGACCCTGGGACTCGGTGACCGGCACCCGCTGCACCCGATGGGGTCCGGCTTCGAACTTGAGCCGAGTCCAGGCCCCGTCGCCTTTCACGATGAACGTGATGTCGTCGAAGCCGCCGAGGTCGGAGGTGGTCGAGGTGAGCACCTCCAACGTCCAGCCCTGGGTCGGGGCGAACGCTTTGTACATCTCGAACAGGTCGCGAGCGAAGAGGTTGGCCTCCTCGCCCCCCTCGGCGCCCCGGATCTCCACGATCACGTTCCGGCCCTCGTTGGGATCAGCGGGGAGCAGGAGCACCCGAAGCTCGTCCTCGAGGGCGGCGACATCGGCCTCGGCGGCGGTGGCTTCTGCCCGGAGCTCCTCCTTCTCTCCTTGGTCGGCCTCCTCGATCAGGGCCTTGGCGACCTCGGCGTCGTCGAGATGGCCGCGGAGACGGCGGGAGAGCTCGACGATCTCCGACAGTGCGGCGTAGCGGCGGCTCATCTCGACGAACCGCGCGTTGTCGGCTGCGACCTCCGGGTCGGCCAGGCGGGCCTCGAGCTCAGCGTGCTCCTGCTCCAGTGCTTGCAGCCGCTCCAGCATCACACCGAGGCTAGCCATGGGGTGGGGAGGGCCACCGCCCGAGCATCGGCGACACGGTCGAGCAGCCCAGTGCTGAGGGCCAGATCGCGCGCTGGCACCGCGACGAGGAGCTCGGCCGCCGGGTTCCACCGCTGCCGGTAGTCGGCGGCCTCGGGAATCAGATCGAGGTCGGCGCCGACCATGGTCACCACGAGCAGGGGCCGCCCCGTCGTGCCCGGTCCGGCGGCCGCGGCCGGTTCGCTCCGGCGGAGACCGCTCCGAGCCCTGAGAGGTACGACCGGTTCGAGCGCCTCTGCGCCGACGAGGCCCGGCTCTTCGAGGATGACCGAGCGGAGCCAGCGCTCCCGCCCGACCCGGGTGAGTGGATGATGACT
>JAOTYQ010000483.1 GCA_029861725.1 Acidimicrobiia bacterium
GACCGTCGAGGTGTTCCGGGCGTGGGATCGGCTAGGCGGCCCGGTCGGACCGGGACCGAACGACCTGGTCCAGGCCGCCCTCGCCGTGCAACCCGCCCTGGCTCGTTGGCGCGATCGGCTCCGCGATGCGACCGGCCAGGAGCCGCAGCTCGCCGGTAGCGGGTCGACGTGGTTCGTCCACGGCGCCTACCCGGGAGACGATCGAGTGGTCGCTCGAACCGTCCCCGAAGGCTGGAACGGTTGACCGAGTGCACCGGCACAACTGCCTGCCCCTCCGACGGGGGACGCAGTTCCTACTTGTTGCGGCGCTGGACCCGCGTCCGCTTCAGCAGCTTGCGATGCTTCTTCTTCCTCATGCGCTTGCGGCGCTTCTTGATGAGCGATCCCATGAAGGCACCGAGGCTAGCCGGCGACCGCCCCATCACCACCCGACAGCTCCGGTTCTGGTCACGCTGATCGGACCACGACCACAGCCTGTCGGAAAATCGGCTCCTCGTGGGCGACGCCAGCCGCTACCGTTGGCGGAGCACAACCGTGTCCCGCTCGCGGGTAGTTCAACTGGCAGAACACCAGACTTTGAATCTGGGGGTTGCAGGTTCGAGCCCTGCCCCGCGAACACCTCGGAAACTCCCGCCGAGGGCTCATGAGCCGAACGAGGCGACCGATGGAGTGGTATCTCCCCCGATACTGCGAAGGTCGGTTGCCTCACGGCGCCGGCCTTCGTGGTTTTTCCGGGTCGGTGCGAGCGAACGATTTGGGAATACCCGGTTCGTGAGCGAGGCTGGACCCAGCAGCGGCGCCGCGTCTACTACAAAGGTACGCATGAACAAACGATCGATCTCGGGCCTGGTCGTGGCGACCAGTTCGGGCGCCCCGATGCGGTCCTCGCGCCCCAAGCCCATCCACCTCCTCTGCGGACGGGCGATGGCCTCCTACGTGCTCGACACGCTCGGCGCTGTCGGGGTGCGGCAGGGAGTCGTCGTCACCGGTCCCGAAGGTGGCAGGATCAGCAAGCGTCTCCTCGAGGACCCACCGGGGTTCCCGGTTCGCTTCGTCGAGCAGAAGATCGACCGGGGCAACGGGGACGCCGTCCTGATCGGGTTGAGCGGGTTCGACGACTTCAACGACGACGAGGACGTGCTCGTCGTCCCCGCCGATCTGCCCCTGCTCCGCCCGGCTGCGGTCGAGGAGCTGCTCGAGACGCACCGCGAGACCGGGGCTGCCTGCACGATCCTCTCGGTGGAGGTGCCCGATGGAGGCGCGTTCGACCGCGTCGTCCGCGACCGCCATGACCAGGTTGCGGCGATCATCCCCGAGGGCGCCATCGAGCTCGGCCCCGAGGGCGGGCCCGACACCACCGCCGAAGCGGCGACGGGGGTCTACTGCATCCGCCGTGGCCTGCTCGCCCCTGCGATCCGGCGGACCACCGCCGAGAACCACCGCGGCGAGCTGCTGCTGAGCGACGTCGTCGAGGTGCTGGCCGAGTCCGGGCACAGCTGCGAGTCGGCGGTGGTCGACACCGTGCACGACCTCACCCCGGTCGGCAATCGGCTGCAGCTGGCCGAGGCCGAGGCCGAGCTCCGCCGCCGGACCAACCGGTTCTGGATGTCGATGGGGGTCACGATGGTCGATCCCGACCGCACCTACATCGATGCCACCGTCGAGCTCGGAACCGATGTGACGGTCTTCCCCGGCACGATGCTCCAGGGCTCGACGAGGATCGGTGATGGCTGCGAGCTCGGGCCCGACGTCCGGCTCGATCGCTGCGAGGTCGGCCAGAACAGCAAGATCGAGCAGGCCACCGCGGTGCTGGCCACCATCGGCCCCGAGTGCGCGGTCGGCCCGTTCGCGGTGCTCCAGCCGGGATCGGATCTCCCTTCTGGCACGGTCACCGGACCGTTCTATGCTGTGGGCGCAACGACGTAGCCCGCCCGCTTCGCGTGAAGGCGGTCGAGCGGTCGGCGCTACGAACCGCTAGGTACACAACGACGTCCTGGGCATCCGGAACGATTGGGTGAGTCCATGAAAGTTGTCACGACCAAGAAGCTGCACCTCTTCGCCGGCCGGCACAACGTCGAGCTGACTGCGCTGGTGGGCGAGCACCTCGGGGTGCAAGTCTCCGAGGCCCACCTCGGCCAGTTCGCCAACGGCGAGACCCATTGCCGGTTCACCGAATCGGTCCGGGGCTTCGACGTGTTCATCGTGCAGAGCCACGGCGAGTACGAGGGCCGCTCGGTCAACGACGCGATCATGGAGCATCTCATCATGGTCGACGCCGCACGCCGAGCGTCGGCCAAGCGGATCACCGCCGTCATGCCGTTCTACGGTTACGGCCGCCAAGACCGGAAGTCGGAAGGGCGCGAGCCGATCACGGCCCGCCTCGTCGCCGACCTGTTCGCCGCGGCCGGCGCCTCCCGGCTCGTGTCGATCGATCTGCACAGCGGGCAGATCCAGGGCTTCTTCAACGGACCCGTCGATCACCTCACGGCGATGCCGGTCCTCGTCGACCGGCTCCGGGCCCTCGGCGACGATCTGGTCGTCGTCTCGCCCGACGCCGGCCGGGTGAAGGTGGCCGAACGGTACTCACAGCAGCTCGGAGCCGACCTGGCCATCGTGCACAAGCGGCGCACGGTCGGGCAGAAGAACGTCGTCGAGGCCAAGGACATCGTCGGCGAGGTCGAGGGCCGGCGCTGCGTGCTCATCGACGACATGATCGACACCGCCGGCACGATCTGCCAGGCGGCGGAACTGCTCGTCGATCGGAGCGCCCTGGAGGTCACGGCGGCGGCGACACACGGCGTGTTCAGCGACCCGGCGGTCGATCGGCTCAAGAACTCTGTGCTCGACCGGGTGATCGTGACCGATACTCTCCCCATGGGCCCGGAGAAGCAGTTCGACAAGCTGGAGGTGTTGTCGGTGGCGCCCCTGATCGCGGCCGCTGTCCGAGCCTTGTTCGAAGACACCTCGGTCAGCCAGATCTTCGATGGCCACAACCAGAGCTGACACCGCCGCTCACCGCCGGCCGACGTGTCCCCTGGGTGGGGCGTCGCGGCAGCGGAGGTATGATCTCTAGCTGGCGTTTGGTCCGACCGGGCCGAGGTCATGAGCCCAGCAACGGCCGACACTGACGCCTTGAGACTTTCTCGCGAAGGACCGCCTCCGATGGACCAGACCGTTGTGACCGCTACCCCTGGGCGCGAGCTCGGCACCCGCCCGTCCCGCCGCCTCCGGGCCGAGGGCCGACTGCCCTGCGTGGTCTACGGTCTTGGCCGCGACCCGATCACCGTGTCGGTCGGCTACGCCGAGCTCCGAGAGGCGCTGAAGACGTCGTCCGGCCTCAACACCATCATCCAGCTCGACCTGGAAGGCGCGGAGACCGAGACGGTCATCGTCCGCTCGGTTCAGCGCGACCCGATCAAGCGGGTGGTCACCCACGCCGACTTCCTGCGGGTCGACCCGTCGATCCCGATCAAGGTCAAGGTGCCGATCAATCTGGTTGGGGAGCCCACTGCGGTCCTCGACGAAGGTGGCCTCATCGAGCAGAGCATGTTCGACATCGAGGTCGAGGTGTCGCCGATGAACATCCCGTCGGTCATCGACGTAGACATCTCGGCGATGACGCTCGACACCCGCATCAGCATCGGCGACCTGAACCTGCCCGAGGGCGTGACCACCTCGTTGGCCGAGGAGATCTCCGTCGTCTCTCCGGTCGTGTCGCGGGCGGCCAAGATCGGCCTCGGCGACGAGCTCGAAGACGAGCTGGCCGAAGGCGAAGAAGGTCTCGAAGGCGAGGACGCCGAAGGTGAAGGCGAGGAGTCGGACCAGGCCTCCGAGGGCGGGGACGAGTAACCGTCGGCGTGTCTCAGTTCGCACGCCGACTGGGGAAGCCGGGTCGCAAGGGCACGCCGGCCGACCTGCTGGTGGTAGGGCTGGGCAATCCGGGCGAGCAATTCGAAGGCACGCGCCACAACGTCGGTGCGGCCGTGGTCGAGGTGCTGGCCGCCCGGGCCGGCACCAGGCTCCGCAAGACGAAGGCCCGGTCGTTGGCGGCCGGCGTGCTCATGGGCGCCAAGCGGGTGGTGCTGGCCTTCCCCCAGACGTTCGTGAACAACTCCGGTGAGGCGGTCCGGTTGCTGGTAAGGAGCTACGGGGTCCAGGAAGCGCACCACATCCTGATCGTCCATGACGAGCTCGATCTCGAGCTCGGCCGGTTGCGACTCAAGGCCGGTGGCGGTCTCGCTGGCCACAACGGCCTCCGGTCGATCACCAACCATCTCGGCACCACGGAGTACATCCGTCTCCGCATCGGGGTCGGCAAGCCCCCGCCGTCGCAGGCTGGCGCCGACTGGGTGCTCCGTCGGCCGACCAAGGCCGACCGGGAGATCCTCGATGACGCAGTTGAACGAGCGGCCGACGCTGTCGAACAGCTCACCGTCGAAGGCGTCGAGCGCACGATGGCCACCGTCAACCAACGTCGCCCGTGACCGTCGGACCGCCGGAGCCGGTCGTGTCGACGTCTCGCCCGCTGGCGAGACGTCATGTTGGACGGATTCTCTCCGGAGCCGGAAAGGTAGATCAGTGAGCTTCGCCGACCTCGCCCGCCTCGTCGCCGACGACCCGGCCATCACCCGGCTGGTCGGTCGGGCGTCGTCGGTCCTGGCCGTCGCCGAACCGGCCCGGGCGATCGCCATCGCCGCACTAGCCACCGCATCGGAGCGGCGACCGCTCGTCGTCGCCCTGCCGACCACAACCGAATCCGAGCGGCTGGCCAACGACGTCGCTACCTACCTCGGGCCGGACCAGGTCCTCACCTTCCCAGCGTGGGAGACGCTCCCGTT
>JAOTYQ010000048.1 GCA_029861725.1 Acidimicrobiia bacterium
CGCGTTCTCGAATCGGTGGGGCGACCAGTGGGTGCCGGTCGGGTCTTCCACAGGCACCTGACCGCGACCGACGAGGGCGGCTATCAGTTGAGCTCGACGAAGTCGATGTTGACCCAGCCGGTATCGCCTGGCGCCCAGAGGAGCACGATCTGGTTCTCACCCGGCACCAGATCGATCGTGCCGGCGACCACGTCCCACTCGTCCCAGCTGGGGGTCAGCCGCATCCTCGCTTCGGTGACCGTGGTCTCATTGACGACCACGCTGATGGTTCTCGGGCCGGCCGGTCCGTTGTCGGGGCCGGCCGAGTAACGCACCTGGAACGGGGTCGGCCCTCCCGGCGCCTCCACGACGAGGCTGACGCCACTGCCCTCGGTGATCAGATCGCCGACGAACCCGGTGCCGCTGAAGCCTTCGTGATCCGACCGGGCCCGGGCCGTTCCGAGCAGGGTGCCGTCCTCTGCTTCTGCCCGTACCGGCGCCGGTGCGGTCGTCGTCGAGCTCGGGTCGACGGTCGTCGACGGGGTGTCGGTCGGCTGGGTCGGGTCTGGTGTGCTCGCGTCGGAGCTCGACGGTGTCGGGTCGGCGACGGTGGTCGTCGTCGCCGGATCGACCGTCGTCGCCGTGCTCGATGACTCCGGGGGCACGATCTCCGAGGGTGCAGTCGTCGGCTCGGCCGTGGTACCGGCCGTGGTGGGGGCAATCGTCTCGCTCGTCGGGGTGGCGGAGGTCGACGTCGACGGGGAGGTGGTCGACGAGCTGCGGGTTGGGCCCGCTGGTGCCTCCGGCTGTTCGCCGTCGACCTCGCTTTGGACCTGGCGCTCCCTCGGGGTCGTCGTCGGCGATGCGCTGGTCGGTTGGGTGGCGTCGAACTCGGTGACGGCGGCGATCGCTGATCGGCTCTCCGCCCCGGCGCCGTCGCCGACCACTTCGAGGTCGTCGCCGTTCGGGCCCTGGTAGGCGATGACGATCGCGGTGGTCATCAGCCCGGCGAGGGCGAGCCCGAGAAGGGTGCGCCAGCGGTATGCGCTATCGATCAACCGCTCGAGGGACGGTGTCGGGAGGTCGACCGGCGCCGTGGTCGGGAACGGTGGTTGGTGATGGCTCCTCCCCGGCCGGCGGTGATGTGAGATCTCGGGGCCGGTTCCGAGTATCGGGCTCGACCGGGGACGGACCGCCCGGGGCGTGCCCAGCGGCCGGTTGGCCACCGATCGGACGGGAGCGTCGGCATCGAACAGCCCGGGACCGGCACCCGCCGGCCGCCCGGAGTCGACAGCTGGCATTTCGGCGGTCGGGTCGGGGGGCGCAGAGCGGCCGTGCCGATCGGCTCTACGAGGCTGCTCGCGCTCGCTGCTCATACCCCGACGATACCGGGCTCGGGGTGAACGAGCCTCTGTGCCGGCCCTGCGGGCTGGGTCGATCTCCCCCCGGGGCGGGGTCCTCCTACCGCTCACTGAGTTGCAAAAAGAAACCGACTCTCCTAGTTTGGCCCGGTCATGGCTGCCGACGATCCGACGAGCTTTGTTGCCGACCGCAGCGACGCCGGCGACCGCGATGACCAGCGCCCTGCCTGCTCGATCGCGGCCACGCTGGCAGTGATCGGCGACCGATGGACACTGCTGATCCTGCGCGACGTCTTTCGCGGCGTCCACCGATTCGGGCAGCTCCAGGAGGACCTGGGGATCGCCAAGAACCTGCTGGCCGACCGGCTCGCCAAGCTGGTCGAGCGCGAGGTGCTGGAGAAGGTGCCCTACCAGTCGAGACCACTCCGCCACGAATACCGGCTGACGGCCAAGGGCGCCGATCTGTCGACCGCGCTGATCGCATTGATGGGTTGGGGCGACCGTTGGTACGCGACCGGTGGCGCCCCGACGATCCTCGTCCACGAGGACTGCGGCACCCCACTCGAACATACGGTCCGGTGCCCACGGTGCACCGAGCCCGTACATCCCGGGAAGATCAAGAGTCGTCCCGGGCCAGGAAGGAGCAGCACGTGACGGCCAGACCGGACTTCTCGTCCGTCCCGACCCAGGAGCTCAAGGCCGAGGCCACCGCCAAACGCGACGCCGCGTTCGGCCGACGGGTGACGTACTCACCGAAGGTGTTCATCCCGCTGACGATGCTGTGTCGCGACAAGTGCGGCTACTGCACCTTCGCCCAGCCTCCGGCCCGTCTCGAGAGCCCATATCTCACCCCCGACGACGTGATCGCGATCGCCCGTCAAGGGGCCAGGGCTGGTTGTCACGAGGCGCTGTTCACGCTCGGCGAGCGACCCGAGCTCCGCTACCCGGCCGCCCAGGCCTGGCTCGAGGAGCACGGGCACCGATCGACCGTCGACTACCTCGCCGCCGTCTGTCGCCAGGTCATCGACGAGACCGGGTTGCTACCCCATGCCAACGCCGGTGCCCTCTCTGCCGACGAGCTCGCCGTCCTCCGGCCGGTCGCGCCGAGTCAGGGGATGATGGTCGAGACGCTACGCGACGACCTCGACTGCCATCGGGGCGCCCCCGACAAGGCCCCTGAGCGGCGGTTGGCCACCCTCCAGGCGGCCGGCCGCCTGGCCATCCCGTTCACGACCGGGATCCTCGTCGGTATCGGCGAGGCCGAGGCCGACCGGGTTGCTGCCCTGGAGACGATCGCCGAGTCGCACCGTCGTCACGGCCACGTCCAGGAAGTGATCGTGCAGAACTTCCTGCCGAAACCAGGCACGGCGATGTGGCGGCACGAGGCCTGCGACGAGGAGGCTTACCACCGGGCGATCGCCATCGCCCGGATCGTCCTCCCGAACGATGTCCATCTCCAGGCACCGCCGAACCTGAGCGACGACTTCGGGGTGCTGCTCGATACCGGGATCGACGACTGGGGTGGTGTCTCGCCGATCACGGCCGACTTCGTCAACCCGGAGCGGCCCTGGCCCCAACTCGACCGACTTCGCGAGGTCACCGAAGCCCGGGGGCACGTGCTCGCTCCTCGCCTCACCATCTACCCCGAGTTCGCCCGTGACCCCGACCGCTGGCTCGACGAGGCGCTGCGCTTCCCTGTCCTCGATCGGTCCGACGCCGAAGGGCTGGGTCGGGACGATCCCGGCGCAGTCTTCCCCGAGAAAGCCGAGTTCGTGGCAGAGGGCGACGATGGCGCCGACGTGATCCTGATCGGCGATCGCTCGACGCAGTGGTACTCCGGGGCGCCGGTCGAACCCGTCTCGCTGATCGGCGACCGCAACCACGAACCGGGTGTCGTCGGCGGGCCGGTCGGCGAGGTCATCGACGGGGTTCGCCGGGGCGAGGAGGTCGGGTACGACGAGTTGCTGACGTTGTTCCGGGCCCGAGGCCCCGAGGTGGCCGCGGTGGCTCGCCTGGCCGACGAGCTGCGGCACGAGATCGTCGGCGACACGGTCACCTACGTCGTCAACCGCAACATCAACTACACCAATGTGTGCACCTTCAAGTGCCGGTTCTGCGGGTTCTCCAAGGGTCCGCTCAGCCTCAACCTCCGAGGCAAGCCGTACCTGCTGACGCTCGAGGAGATGCAGGATCGAGTGGTCGAAGCCTGGGCGGCCGGCGCCACCGAGGTTTGCCTGCAGGGCGGCATCCACCCCGATTTCGACGGCGACTACTACATCGACGTGTGCCGGGCGGTCAAGGAGGCCGCACCCGACATCCACGTCCACGGCTTCACCGCGCTCGAGGTGACCGAAGGAGCGAAGCGACTCGGGGAGCCGTTGGCCGACTACCTGCGGCGCTGCATGGACGCAGGCCTCCGCTCGCTGCCCGGTACCGCGGCCGAGATCCTCGACGACCCGGTGCGGGAGATCCTGTGTCCCGACAAGATCACCACCGACGAGTGGCTGGACGCCCACCGCACGGCGCACGAGGTCGGTCTCCGGTCGAACGTCACGATGATGTTCGGGGCCGTGGAAGGACCGGAGAGCTGGGCCCGCCACCTCCTGGTCACCCGAGCGCTCCAGGCCGAGACCGGCGGGTTCACCGAGTTCGTCGGACTCCCGTTCGTGCACATGGCCTCGCCGATCTACCTCCAACACAAGGCGAGACGGGGACCCACGTTCCGTGAGAACCTCCTCGTCCACGCGATCGCCCGGATCGCCTACCGCGGCTACATCGACAACATCCAGTCGGGTTGGGTCAAGATCGGGTTCGACAGCGTCCGCCAGCTGCTCCAAGCAGGCTGCAACGATGTCGGCGGCACCCTGATGGACGAGAACATCTCCCGTGCTGCCGGCGCCACCCATGGGCAGGGCGTCGATGCCGACGACTTCGCCCAGCTGGTCGAACCGCTCGGGAGGCGCCTGGCCCAGCGAACGACCCTGTACGGTCGCGTGGAGGCGACGGTCGCCTAGACCGTGCCTGCGATCGGCGCCGCAGGGGCGCCGATCCTCGAACTCCACCCGACGCCCGTCCTGCGGGCTCGTCTGCAGAGGTAGCCATGCCCACTCCCCGTCCCCGCACGACCTTCGGCGACCAGAGGGTCGACGCCGCCCTCACCGACGTGCTGGCGACGGTCGGCTCCGACACCAACGACGACCTCGTCCGGTCGCTGCTCGTCACCGCTCTCGACATGGATAATGCAGAGGTCGATCGGCTGGAGCTCAAGATCGCCAGTCAGGCCCTGGCCGAGATGCTCTCCTCGTGGAGGGTCTTCTCCCCTCACAGCGACCGGGCCAAGGTCACGATCTTCGGCTCGGCGAGGACGAAGCCGAGCTCGCCCGATTACGAGCTGGCCGTCAGGTTCGGCCAGTTGATGGCCGACCGTGACTGGATGGCGATCACCGGTGCCGGCCCGGGAATCATGACCGCCGGCATCGAGGGCGTCGGCCTCGACCGATCCTTCGGCGTCAACATCATGCTGCCGTTCGAGCAGCAGGCCGCGGACATCATCGATGGCGACCACAAGCTGGCGACGTTCAAGTACTTCTTCACCCGCAAGCTGACGTTCATGAAGGAGACCGATGCCTTCGCCCTGTTCCCCGGCGGGTTCGGCACCCTCGACGAGGCATTCGAGCTGCTCACGCTGATCCAGACCGGTAAGAGCTACCCGGCTCCGATCGTGTTGCTCGACCACCCGGACTCGACGTACTGGGCGAGTTGGCGCCGCTTCGTCACCGACGAGCTGCTCGATGCCGGAATGATCGGACCGGCCGACCTCGATCTCTTCCTTCACACTCACGACGCAGAGGAAGCGGCTGAGTATCTGTGCGCCTTCTATAGCTGCTACCACTCGCTGCGCTACGTCGGGCGCCGACTCGTGCTCCGTCTCCGATCGGCGATCTCTCCCGAGGCTCTCGTCGAGCTCAACGAGCGGTTCGCCGACATCGTCGTCTCGGGCGAGATCGAGGCCATCGACGCCACCGATGCCGAGCGGCGGGACGACGACCACGTCGATCTCCCCCGCCTCGCGTTGCGGTTCGACAACCGCTCGTTCGCTCGTCTCAGCCAGCTCATCCACCGCATCAACGAGCTCGGCGGCCGGGAGGGAGTGCCCGCGGCGGCTGGCCTCCTCCACGACGTCGCCCCCGACCCGGAGGCCTGACCGGCGGGCCGGCCTACGCGTCCGGGTCCGGGTTGACCTCGAACGACTCGAGCAGCCGGCTCGCCTTCTCGACGGCCCGCCTCGCCTGGCTGTAGATCTTCTCCGATGCTGGGCGCTTGTTCGCTCCGTCGTCGATCGCTTGGCGCAGCGCCTCCATCGACAGATCGGCCAGCTCCTCGGAGATCGTGTCGAGCCGGTCCCTGATGTCGTCGACCTTTTCGCTCACGGCCCTCACCTTCGTCGGACGGTCGGTGGGAGACGGTAGCCTGCAGCGGTGACGCCCGCTCGCGACCCCCGCGTGGAGCCCCGCCGGTGGCTCTCGATCGACGACGATTCGACCACCTGGCTCTTCGACATCGCTTTCCTCCTGTCGAGCTACCACTGCATCTACGGACAGGGCTGCCGCTCGATCGAGGTGGAGCCGGGGACGAGCGGCTCGACCGGTTGCTGCACTCACGGCGCGCACTTCATCGACAGCAAGGACCGCCGCCGGGTGGCCGAGCTGGCGACGCAGCTCGACGACGACGAGTGGCAGCACCGCGAACAGGCTGAGCAGCGACGTGGGCCGATCAAGAAGAAGAAGGACGGCGAGTGGGTGACCCGCAAGGTGGACGGTGCGTGCATCTTCCTCAACCGGGACGACTTCGCTGGCGGCCCGGGCTGCGCCTTGCACGTCGCCGCGCTCAATCGTGGCGAGCGCCCGCTCGACTGGAAGCCGACCGTTTGCTGGCAGGTCCCGATCCGGCTCGACGTGCACACCGACGATTACGGCTACGAGACGGTGATGGTACGGGCCTGGGAGCGTCGTGATTGGGGTCCGGGAGGGCGCGACTTCCACTGGTGGTGCACCGAGGCCGCCGAGGCCTACACGGCGCCGGCCCCGGTCTACGAGACCTCGCGCGATGAGCTGGTCGAGTTGGTCGGGACCGAGATCTACGATCGTCTCGTGCTCGAGTTGGGCGGGTTGCGGGCCGAGACGCCGGTCACCATCGGCGCCCGGAACGGGGTCTTCTCGTAGTGCTCGATCGCTCGACCGTTGTCGAGAGCCGAGGAGCCGCTGAGGTCCTCACTCGCGGTGGGCGAACCGTCCTCCCGTTGTGCCACTCGGAGTCGGCGGCAGGCATCCTGGCGCCGTGATCCAGGCAATCCGGCGCCTCGTGCCCGAGGCGCTCAACTCGAAGCTACTGGCGGCCTCGGTCACGCTTGGTGTGCTCGTCGGTCTGGCGGTGGCGATCTTCGAGTACGTGGTCGTCGAGGTGGTGCTGCACGAGCTGGACGGCTGGCCGTTCTGGGCGCAGGCCGGGGCTCCCCTCGTCGGGCTGGTGATCACCTACTGGCTCCTGCGGACGATCGGTGGTGGCTGCTCGACGGCAACGTCGGAGGAATACCTGGCCCAGTTTCACAGCCGCCATCCCCGCTACCGGTTTCGAGAGATCCCAGCCCGCCTCCTGGGCGGTGTCGCCACGATCGGTATGGGCGGCGCCGTCGGGTTGGAGGGACCGTCGATCTATCTCGGTTCGGCCTTCGGCTACTACGTCCACCGGCCGCTGGAGCGGCATCTCGGCCGCGGCTCGGTCCAGCAGCTGCTCACCGCCGGCGCCGCGGCAGGAGTGGCAGCCATCTTCCAGGCCCCGGCCACCGGTGTCGTGTTCGCGCTCGAGTCGCCATACCGCGACGATATGGCCCATCGGGCCCTGCTGCCGTCGCTCGTCGCCTCGGCCGCGAGCTTCCTGACGTTCGTGACGATGCCGTTCATCAAGCAGGGCTCCGTGGTTGGCTTCGTCACCGACCGCAGCGTCGGGAGCGGCGAGCTCCTCGGTGCGGTCGTGCTCGGGGTTGGGGCGGGCCTAGGCGGACGCGGCTTCGCCTGGTTCATACGCCAGGCCAAGGGCGTGGCCAAGCGCTACCCACCGTCGGTCCTCCTCGGGGTGGGCGGCGTCGCCCTGGGGATTCTGGCTGTCGCCTCCCGGGAGGTCTTTGGCGAACCGCTCACGCTCGGACCCGGGCTGAGCGTCTTCGCCTGGCTCGACGAGACCGCGTCGTCGACCAGGCTGATCGTTGCGTTGTTCTTCTTCCGGGCCGCCGCCACGCTGACGACCGTCGGGGCGGGCGGGGTCGGCGGGCTCTTCATCCCCCTCGCCGTGCAAGGGGTTCTGCTCGGCCGCGTCGTCGGGGCCGGCCTCGATCGCCTCGGACTGGGAGAGGCGGAGGACGTGCGGCTGTGGCCGATTCTCGGACTTGCCGCCTTCCTGGCCGCTGGGTACCGCACGCCGATCGCCGCAGTTATGTTCGTAGCGGAATCGACCCGGGGAACCGCCGTCGTTCCGGCCCTGCTCGCCGCCGCGGTGTCACAGCTGGTCGCCGGGTCGTCGTCGGTGTCGGTCGCGCAGCGGGAGGAACGCCTGGGCGGGTTGGAGAGCCGCCTGACGCTCCCGGTATCGGCGGTCATCGAGACCGATGTGCTGACCGTACCTCCCGACGCCTCCGTCTCGGACTTCGTGTGGGTCCACGCCATGGGTCAGCGCCAGCCGATCGTGCCCGTCGTCGACGGCAACACCTACCTGGGGCTCTGCTCGATCCAGGACGCGGCCAAGATCGAGCGATCGCATTGGGACGATACACCGGTCACCGACATCGTGAACGACTCGGTCCCGACGGGTCGACCCTCCTGGACGATCAGGGACGTCGTGTCCGCCATGGGTAACACCGACGCCGAGTTGCTGGCGGTCACCGACGAAAACGGCGCCTTCATCGGGCTGGTACGCGACTCGGAGATCGTCAAACTCGACGAGATTCTGGTCGAGACCGAAACCTCGGATTCGGACTGACTGACCGGGGCTGACGGGCCCCTGGAGTGCCGTCTCGGGGTGCGGCGGCCGGCGGTGGCGGATCGCTCCTGGGCTAGTCGACCGGCTCGCTCTCCTCAGCTTCGTCGGTCGGATGGCTGGCTTCGGAGGTCACAGGAAGATCGAACGGATCCTCATCGAGCCGGTCCATGAGCGACTCGATGTCGTCTCCGTCCGTCGAGCGCTTGAGCGCTCGCGCCTCTTCGTACCGACGATGACGCCCCTTCTTCATGGGACACTCCTGAACGTATGGGGTGGGCTGAGGCCCTCGTTCCACCTGTCCTCAGCACTCGCGTGAGGCTTACAGTCTAGAAGCTTTTGCGCTGAGTTGGCGAATAGTGGCCGAAGTAGCCGCATCGAGGCCGATGCGTGAGCGATTGGGTTGTCTCGAGCGTCAGAGGGGGCGCCGACTGCGGGCTTCGAGCACCAGCTGACCGTCGCCGTCGAAGGCGACCGCGGCATTGCCTGCGACGAGGCTGGCGATGGGAGCTCCAGCCAGTTCCGACCGCCACCCGTGGCGCAGCCGCCCCTCGGGGTCGTCCTTCAGGAGTGCCTCCACGTCGGCCCGGGTGGCCAGGAGCGCTGGATCCAAGCGGTGGTCACGGGCTAGTTGCGAGATCCATGCAGTGACGAGGGTCACGACCGGCCGCAGGTGGCGAGGGAGCTCCGGTGAGCGTTGCGGCCGTACTTGATCGCTCGTCATGCGCTGACCGACCTTCACCGCGGTGAGGATCTCCTGGTCGGCTCCGTTGCGCAGATGCCGATGCTCGACGCCCCGCAGCCCGCTGAGCTGCTCGTGCCCGCGCGGGGCCCGCTGGGCGATGGCGACGACCCCGAGGTCGGAGAGGACCTGCCTGACAGGGATGTCGGCCTCGGCCGCCCGACGCTCACGCCACGCAGCGACGGCGGTAGCGATCCGGAACGACGAGCCCTTCAATGACCGGGCCTCCTTGATCCGCAGAATCGCCTCTTCCGGGAGGCGCCGGTTCCGGGGTCGCTCCCGCAGCAGGTTGCTCTCCTCGAGCGCCCACACCAGACGCCCCTCGGCGATGAGCTGCTCCTCGAGCGCTTCGGTCAACTCCAGCAGGTGGTCGACGTCGGCTGCTGCGTAGCGGAGCTGCTCGTCGGTGAGCGGCCTTCGGAGCCAGTCGGTCAGGCGGTCGCCCTTGGGGAGCGGGACGTTGAGGTAGCGCTCCAAGAGCGATTTCAGTGAGCCGTTGGCCAGGCCGAGGAAGCCGGCGGCGATCTGGGTGTCGAACAGCCGGTTGGGAATGGTGCCGGTGGCGAGGTCGAGAACCTCGAGATCTTGCACCCCGGCGTGGAGGATGCAGAGCCCGGGGCCGTCGAGCACGGTGGCCAGCGGCTTGAGGTCGAGCGGCAGAGGGTCGATCAGAGCGACCTGGTCCTCCCAGGCGATCTGGATGAGAGCGACCTGGGGAAAGTAGGTCCGCTCCCGGTGGAACTCGGTGTCGATGGCATAGCGATCGGCGGCCGATACGGCGGCGATGACATCATCGAGCCCGGTGGCGGTGTCTACCAGCTCTGGCACGCCCAAGAGCCTAGGTCAGGTCCGGGGTCGGGCACGCCGTCGACGGGCAGAAGTCACTGCCAGTGCCGTCGGTGGCGCCCCCTACGGTGCGGCGTCCCGGTGTCGCCGGGCCAGAAGGACCTTCAGCTCCTCGGGCGTGTCGGCGTCGGCCACCGCCTCGGGTGGCATGGCGACGCCGGTCCACGGGACGACCTCGAGCGCGTCGCGCCAGGCCCGACGGTCGGCGGTGACGAGCGAGGAGACCGCCGGGCCGAACCGGGCGGGCCAGCACGCGAGCGACGGCTGCGGCCGGCCGTCTATCGTCGCCACCGCGGCCAGGTCCTCCGATGCGGCTGCGATGAGCTGGGCGACGTGGCGACCGCGAAGGAGTGGGAGGTCGCACGAGGTCACCACCACCAACCCGGCCCGGGCGTAGAGCAGGGCCGTCGCCAAGGCGGCCAGTGGCCCCTCGCCCGGGAACCGGTCGGGGACGGTCGGGACGCCGAGGACGTCGCCGGCCGAGCCGCCGACGGCCACGACAGGATCAGCGCCGCCGGCCCGGAGGGCGGTGACGATCCGGGCGGCGAGCGGTTGGCCGTCGATCTCGACGATGGCTTTGTCGGTTCCGAACCGGCTCGACCGGCCGCCGCACAGCACCGCGCCGACATGGGGGCCGGGTGCTGCCAGCTCGTCGTGGTCGCGCACCCGTTCAGCCGGAGCGGTTGTCCCACTCGGGATCGAGCTGCAGCAGGAACATCCGGCAGCGCTCCTCCTCGCTCCGCTCACCGATCGCGCCGGCCGCCCGTCGTAGCCCGTCGAGGGCTCGCAGGAACCCGCGGTTGCTCTCGTGCTCCCATCGGACATAGCCCGATCCTCGCCACCCCGATTGCCGGAGGCGGTCGAGGCCACGGTGGTAGCCAACGCGGTAGGCGGCGTAGGCCTCGACGTCGTCGCGGGCCAGATCGCCGAGCGTGGCCCAGGCGGCTAGGAACTCTGGCCATCGGCTGACCACCGACGATACGGCGTCGCGGCGGCTGCCCTCCGGCTCGGCCAGAGCGGCGACCAGCGCGTCGCGAGCCTGCGCCGGCTCGGCGTCGAGAACCGTTTCGGGTAGGCCGGAGCCAAGGTTGATGTTCGACATATCGTCGAGGGTAGGTGGCGTGTCGCCAGCCCGCGCCCTCCGTGGCGCCGGGTGAGGTTGGCGGGTCAGGTCTCCGGCCCGTTGCTCGGCTCGGCGCCCGCCAGCGGGCTGTGCTCGTCCGCCTCTGTCTCGCTCCGCCGGTCGCCCCTCGAGGAGGGATCGTCAACGTGCGCCAGCAACTCGGGAACGTCGGCGTCGGGCTCAGGCTGCTCGGCGGGCTCTGGCTGCTCGGCAGGCTCGGGCTGCTCCTCAGCGGGCATCTCGCCGGTGCGGAGGTAAGCGGCGGTTCGGGTATAGGCCACTTCGGCCAGATCCGGCCCCCGGGTGAAGTCATCGAATCGGAGCCGGGGCGTCGTTCCCGCCGGGAGACGATGGACGACGCACTCGGGTGGGACCCTTCGCAGGTTCTCCTCGAGCCGGAAGCGGCGGGCGGTCCAGTAGGCCCGCATCGCGGAGTCGAATGGACGCTGGACATCGGTCGGCCGCTCATCCAGGTGACCGACGTGTAGGACGTACAGCTCGGTCGCACCCCAATCGACCGCCCGGTCGGCGTGCACCTCGTTCAGCACTCCCCCGTCGATGAGCGTCCTGTCGCCGTGATCGCGGGCCGGGTAGATGGCGGGCAGCGAGGCCGAAGCCATCAACGCATGGATCAGGTCACCTTCGGTGAACCAGAACTCGGTGGCGGTGGCGAGATCGGTGGCCACGCACTGGAACGGCACCTGCAGCTCGTCGAACGTCGCAGCCGGTAGCTCCTCGTCGAGGAGCGTCTCCAGCGTGGCGGGGTCGTGGAGCGACTCGCCTTTCCGGGCGAGTTGGAGGGCGAGGGGCATCAACCCGCCCGGCATGAGCTCCGGATTGCCGGTGGCCAGCTTGCGCCAGATCCGCTCCAAGCGGGCAACGCCGCGCAACGAAGGCTCGGCGGCGAAGCCGGCCCCATTGATCGCGCCGACCGAGCACCCGATGATGATGTCGGGCTGGACGCCGGCCTCGACGAGTGCCCGCAGCATGCCGACCTGGACCGCTCCGAGGCTCCCCCCGCCGGAGAAGATGAAAGCCGTTCGCCTCCTGCTGGCGACCCGACCTCGGAGCGGGGCCAGGGCACGATCGAGCGGTGCCGGGAGGCGCCAGGTACGGCCGGGCACTATGGGCAGCGGACCATCCGCAGCGTGTCGGTGGCCCCGATCGTGGCCGAGCTGCCGCCCAGCACTGCGACGATGTCCCCGGTCCGGATGTGACCCTCCGCCTTCGCCGTCTCGAGCGCGCGGTGCACGGTCACCACGTTGTCGTCGATCCGATCGATGTGGATCGGGGTGGCTCCCCAGCTCATCGTCAGCTGTCGGATGGTGCGCTCCTCCGGGCTGAACGCCAGGATGGGAGCGCTCGGGCGGAATCGGGCGATGGCCCGGACCGTGAAGCCGGACCGGGAGATACAAAGGATCGCCTTGGCTCCGATCTCGCGTGCGGCCTGCCAGGTGGCCATCGTCATCACGTCGGTGACAGCCGAATCCTGGCTCTGCGGCTCGAGCAGCTGATCGCGCCGCAGCGCATGGGCCCAACCGTCATAGTCGAACTCTTGGTCGGCCCGGTGGGCGATCCGGGCCATCGTCGCCACGACATGGGCGGGGTCGGCGCCGATTGCCGTCTCGGCCGAGAGCATGACCGCGCTCGTTCCGTCGAAGACTGCATTGGCCACATCAGAGGCCTCGGCCCGTGTCGGCGAGGGGGCCGACGTCATCGACTCCAGCATCTGGGTCGCCGTGATCGCCGGCCGGCCGAGGGCGATGCAACGAGCGATGATCTCCTTCTGGAGGTGCGGGAGGTCTTGGATGCTGCACTCGGTCCCGAGGTCGCCGCGCGCCACCATGATCGCCCCCGACTCCATGATGATGCCATCGAGGTTCTCGATCGCGGCCCGCGTCTCGATCTTGGCCACGACCAGCGGGCCTCGGGGCGCGGGCTCCAGCCCGACTCGGCGGACGTCGTGGGCCGAGCGGACGAACGACAGGGCAACCATGTCGATGTCCTGCTCGACCATCGCATCGAGCAGCTTGAGGTCGTGGGGGGTCGGTGTGGTGAGCCGGAGCCGATCGGACGGGATGTGGAGGCCCGGACGGCCTTGCGTGTTGCCGCCGAACAGGACCTGGGCGATCAACGTATTCGGTGAGTAGTCAACCACCTCGAGGAGGATCGAGCCGTCGCCGATCGACAGCTTGTCGCCGACGTGGACGTCGCCGAGCAGGCCCTCGTACTCCACGAAGAGGTGGTCGGCGGTGCTCGTGCCGGCTCCCGGCTCGAGATGGACCTCGGAGCCGACTTCGAGCGTGATCGGGTGGTCGAACTCGCCGATCCGGACCTTGGGGCCGGGCAGGTCGGCCATCACGCCGACCGGGCGGCCGATCGTCTCGGAGATCCGGCGGATCTGGTAGAGGCGCTCGATCGAGTCGTCCACGGTGCCGTGCGAGAGGTTGAGCCTGGCCACGTCCATCCCGGCTTCGACCATTGCCTTGAGGGTCGTCTCGTCGGAACTAGCTGGGCCGATGCTGGCGATGATCTTGGTGCGCCGGTTCACGGTCGAGATGATATCCAGTGCGCTGCGGCGTCTGGAGTACCTGTGCATGTTGTCACCTGCCCTTCACTACCGCGTCTTGTGACCGTAGCCCCTCACGCCGGCCGGTCTCGGGTCGAAGGCTCTTTGGGTGATTGGGCGAAGGCTCGGCTCGGGCGCGGATCTGGCTGGGTTCGTCGCTCCCCGCCAGCGAAAGTAGGGTGCTCAGCGATGGAGCTGATTCTGGTCCGCCACGCCCGACCCGAGCAGGTCGCCGGGATGGCCGGTGGTGCCGATCCCGCCTTGACCGCGATCGGCCACCGCCAAGCTCGGGCCGCCGCCGCGTGGTTGGCAGCCGAGCATCTCGACGGGCTCTACGTGAGCCCGATGGTCCGGGCCAGGCAGACCGCCCAGCCACTGGAGCGGCTCATCGGCAGCGGCGCCGTCGTGGTCGACGGCGTGCGCGAATACGACGCCGAGCACCCGAGCTACACCCCGGTCGAGGTCCTCCGGCAGGACAAGGAGGCCTGGCGGCAGTTTCTCGCCGAGGAGGACGCGGTCGACCGCAGCGAGTGGGTCAGACTGGTCGCCGAGACGCTCGAAGACATCATCGAGCGCCACCGAGGCCAACGGGTGGCGGTCGTGTGTCATGGCGGGGTGATCAATGCCTGGGCGACGACGACGCTGGGGATCGAGCCCAAGCTCTTCTTCAACCCCGACTACACCTCGATCAACCGCTTCGTAGCCGCCTCATCCGGTGAGCGCTCGATCGTCAGCCTGAACGAGACCGGTCATCTGCGGGGAGCTCCCGATCTCCGGTTGTGAGCGCCGACCGGCCGCCGAGCCGTTGGCGACAAGTCACCTCGTTCCCGGGGTTAGTTGCGGGGAACGTCGACCCAGGGTAGGTCCTTGTCGGTCCTGACGTCGCCGGGTAGCCCGAGCACCCGCTCGCCGAGGATGTTCTTCATGACCTCGGTCGTGCCGCCCTCTATCGAGTTGGCCCGGCTGCGGAGGAATGCCTTCTGGGGGGACGGCAACCCGACGGGGGCCGCGCCTCCGGCGGTGCTGTAATCGCCGTAGAGCAGGCCGTCCGCCCCGAGAAGGTTCATCGTGAAGCTGGTGATGTCCTTGTTCAGATCGGCGGAGGCGAGCTTCCCGATCGACCCCTCCGGGCCGGGCGTCCCCGTTCGGCGGGTCTCCGAGGCTCGGATGTTGGTCAGGCGCAACACCTCGGCTCGGATCCACAAGCTCATCAGCTCGTCCCGAGCGGCGTCGGTCCCTCTCCGCTCCTTCCAGGCGTTCACGGCATAGGAGATCATGCCGGCGCCGCGGGGTGGGACGGTGCCGCCGATCGCGACCCGCTCGTTCATCAGGGTGGTGAGCGAGACCCTCCAGCCCTCGCCCACCTCGCCGAGCCGCTCGACATCTGGCACGCGGGCGTCGGTGAAGTACACCTCGTTGAACTCGGCGTCGCCGGTCATCTGGCGCAGAGGCCGGACCTCGACGCCGGGTTGGTCCATGTCGATAACGAAGTAGGTCAGCCCCTTGTGCTTGGGCTGGTCGGGGTCGGTCCTGGCGACCAGCATGCCCCACCGGGCCCGCTGCGCCAGGCTGGTCCACACCTTCTGACCGTTGACGACCCACTCGTCGCCGTCGCGCTCCGCTCGGCTCGACAGCCCGGCGACGTCGGAGCCGGCTCCTGGCTCGGAGAACAGCTGGCACCACACCTCCTCCCCGGTGAACAGGGGACGGAGATACCGTTGCTTCTGCTCATCACTGCCGTGGGCGACGACGGTCGGCGCTCCCATGCCGTAGCCGATCGGGTTCCGGAGCCAGGCACTCGGCGCCCCTGCCCTGGCGAGGCGGCCGTTGATCTCCGTCTGCAGCTTCGGGCCGAGCCCGAGCCCGCCGTGACCCTCGGGGAAGTGGACCCACGCCAGTCCCAGGTCGAACTGGTGGCCGAGGAACTCCGTGGCCGGTGTCGAGGCAGGATCCCGTTCGGTCAGGAGCTGATCGAGCCGTCCGTCGACGAGATCCTCGGCCGTTCCGGCCGGGTCGGTCGTGGTCATGGTGTCTCCTTCGGCTGAGGGTTGCTCAGTGTCCCGACGCTACTCGCCGTCGAGCTCGGCGACACGGGCAAGGAGCTCGTCGCGGACCGACTGGCCCTTCTCGCGCGCCCCGCCCCCCGTTACCCGCCAACCGTGGCGAGCCGAGTACAGCAGGGGCGGCTCGCCGAGCCGGCCCTCCGTGACCTCGGTGACCGTCGCAAGGAAGAGCTCATGGTCGAACCGTTGGATCCTGTCGAACGTCTCGCAGTGGAGCCACGCGATCGAGTTGGGGACCACCGGCCGTCCTTCGTCGTCGAGCACCAGGTACTCGGGGGCCGAGTAGCGGAACTTGCGGCCCGGATACGAGAAGTACTGACCTTCCCGGATCTGGTCGGCGGCCAGGAGTGACACGGTGAACCGGCCGGCGGCCACCAGGACCGGATGGGTGTCGTGCTTGGGGCTGACCGACGCCATGACGACCGGCTCCTCGAACGAGATCTGCGTGACCCAGTGCGAGGTGTAGGCCCGGGCAAGGCCGCCGTGGGTAGCGGCGACGACCTGGACGCCCTTGATCATCTGGCCGAGCGACCGCTTGATGTCTGCGTCGATCATGTGCGTCGTGCTCCTGCATGCTCGGTGCCTGTCCCGCCGATCTGGCCGACCGGCCTCACTCAGTTTCGCCGGGCTCGATGATGGCGGGCCGCGAGGCGATGGTTGGCGGCACGCCCGGGATCGAGATCGGCCAACAGCTCCCGCTGCTCGATCGCCCGCTCGTCGCGACCGAGGGCGGCCAGAACCGACGCCAGCTCGTGGCGCTCGGAGACTGGCGAGCCGGGCACGCTCACCGCCAGCTCGAGTACCTTGGCGATCTGCGACAGGTCACCGAGACTCCGATACGACACCTTCAGGTTGTTGAGCATGCGGACCGTGGTCGTCCGCTGGTCGATCGGGCTCAGCATGTCGGGCGAGAACTGCTCGATCGGGCTGAAGCGGGCGAACAAGCGCCGGCAGTCGTCGAGATCCAGCTCGGCCCCGCCGGCGAACGGATCGAACCATCGGGTGGGGTTGCCGCCCTCACCGACGACGACATGACCGGGCAAGCCGACGATCGAGAGCTCGGTGCCCGACCGTCGTGCCAGTTCCACCCCGACTGCGGCCAGCGTGAGGGGTATGCCTCGCCGGTCTCGCAGCACCCGATGGATGAGGGAGTTGGCGGGGTTGTAGTAGTTGGCGACGTTTCCGACGAATCCGAGCTGGCCGTAGGCGTAGCGCATCACCTTGCCCGCCGGCGCGTCGTGCTCGAGCCCCTCCGCGAGCTGGTCGAGCTCGCCGACGACGTCGTCCTCGGTCGGTGCGTCGGGGGCGATCGAGGCGATCACGGCCATCACACGATCGAGGACCGGCTCGCCCGCGCTGAGCAGCTCGGTCAGGCGTTCGGCCGGCGTGGTCACCGGTCCATAGTGCCCCGTTGGCCGCCCGACGGCGAACACGGGCAACCGAGCAACTCCGGCGGCCGGCCGGCCGATGCTACGGTCCGCCCATGGACTGGGCCTTCCTCGATCACCAGGTTCCGTTCGGCTTCGCTCATCAAGGCGGCAACGACGTTGCCCCCGGCAACACCGACGCCTCGTTCGCCCACGCCGTGTCCGTCGGCTACCGCTACATCGAGTCGGACGTGCAGGCAACCTCCGACGGTGTGCTGGTCATGTTCCACGACGAAGACCTCGAGCCCAGGACGGGGAAGTCCGGTCGGCTCGAGGACCTCACCTGGGCCGAGGTCGCCGAGCTGCGAGTCTCGGGAGTGCATCCGATTCCCCGCTTCGACGACGTCGTGCAGCGGTATGCGGACATCCGATTCAACATCGAGCCGAAAGCCGATACCGCGGTCGAGCCGCTGATCGATGCGATCGTGAACCTCGACCTGCTCGACCGCATCCTCGTCGGGTCGTTCGACGACGCCCGGGTCCGCAAGGTCTCGCAGGCGCTGGGCCCGGGGCTCGCGACCTCACCCGGTCCGTTCGGCATCGCCAAGCTGCTGATCCGGGCCCTGTTCCGCCCCGACAGCAGCGTGCAGTACGCCGCCGTGCAGATCCCGACCAAGGTGTCGTTCCTCCCGCTCACGTCGTCGTGGTTGATCGGCCGGTTCCATCGGCTCGGGCTCCAGGTACACGTCTGGACGGTCAACGACGAGACCGAGATCGTGAACCTCCTCGATCGGGGGGTCGACGCGATCATGACCGACCGCACCGAGCTGCTCCGCGACGTCTTGCAATCTCGAGGGCAGTGGCCCGAAGATGACGACGGGCCCGACCGACCGGCGGGC